>DATMPT010000054.1:0-3630 GCA_035567355.1 Solirubrobacteraceae bacterium | reverse complement strand
ATCGTTGAGCTCGCAGGCGTGACCAAGCGCTTCGGGAGAACGCTCGCCGTCGACAACGTGTCGTTCTCTGTTGAACGGGGCGAGTTCTGCACCTTGCTCGGCCCGTCCGGCTGCGGGAAGACGACTCTGCTGCGCATGATCGCGGGCTTCGAGTTTCCAGACACGGGAGACGTTCGCATCGCGGGGCGCAGCTGCCTCGATCAGCCCGCCCATCGCCGAAATCTCGCAATGGTATTCCAGGGGTATGCCCTCTTCCCCCATAAGACGGTTCTGCAGAATGTCATGTTCGGGTTGCGGATGCGAAAGATGGGCTCAGCCGCCGAGATCGCCGCGTGGGCGAGCGGCGCCCTCAGCATGGTCGGGCTCGAGGACCTGGGTGACCGCCGTCCCCAGGAGCTCTCCGGCGGTCAGCAGCAGCGGGTCGCCCTCGCTCGTGCGTTGGTGCTCAAGCCCGAGGTTTTGCTCCTCGACGAGCCGCTCGGTGCCCTCGATCTCAAACTGCGCAAGGCCATGCGCTACGAGCTCAAGCGCCTGCAACACACGACCGGAATTACCACGATTTACGTGACGCACGACCAGGATGAGGCCATGTCGATGTCGGACAAGGTGGTCGTGTTGAATCACGGCAGCCTAGAGCAAGTCGGCCACCCCGAAGACATATACCGCGCTCCTCGTTCAGCCTTTGTCGGCGATTTTATCGGCGAGTCCAACGTGCTGCCTGGCACCGTGACAGAACCCTTGCCTGCGGGCCGACTCCGGGTACGCCTCGACGGCCTCACCGGGATAGCGGTGGCGCGGCAGACAGATCAAGGAAAGCCGCTGCATCCGGGGGACCGAGTTAGCTTGCTCGTGCGGGCTGAGCACGTCCGTGTTGCCGTCGCTCCGAGCGGCGAAGGCGACTGGTTTGCCGGCGAAGTGATCGAGCGCTCCTTCCTCGGTGCGATCAGTCGCCTCTACATGAAAGCCGAGGGCAGCGATCGGGTGCTCATCGCCGACCTCACAGGCACTCCCCCTCCTTGGGCCGAGCCATCAACCAAAGTGCATTTCACCTGGGCTGCCGACGACGGGATAGCTTACGTGTCGGAAAATTCTCTGCCCGGTGAACAGCCGTCATGATCTCCCGGGGAACGAATAGAACTGGCTGGGTCGCACTCGCCCCACCGGTCGCTTGGCTAACTGTATTCTTCCTGATCCCCATGATCGTTGTCTTTGCCTACAGTCTCGCCAATCGCACCTCGGGAGGGGGCGTTGTCTTCGGCCTCTCAATTCAGAACTACGTGCGGATCGGCGAATCGGGCCTCTATATCTGGGCAACCCTGCGCTCTCTGCGCATCGCAGTCGTCGTAACGATCGCGACCCTGCTCCTCGCCTATCCGGTCGCTTATTATCTCGCTTTGGTAGCGACGCGGTGGCGAATCGCGCTATTCGTGCTCCTGATCGTGCCCTGGTGGTGCAGTATTCTTGTCAAGAACTTCGCCTGGGTTGCAATCCTCGCCGAGAGCGGCGTTCTGAATCGAGCACTGCTTCGGACCGGACTGATCGATCAGCCGCTCAAACTTCTCTACAACGAGGTCGCGGTGGTGATCGGGCTCGTCCACATCCTGATCCCGTTCATGGTCATGCCAATCTACGCGACGCTGGAAAAGCTGGATCGTCGCCTCATCGAAGCCGCGGCCAATCTCGGATCATCGCCGCCCCGTGTTTTGTGGGAGGTAGTCCTGCCGCTCAGTCTGCCTGGCGTCGCAGCGGGTTCGCTGCTCACTTTCATACTCGCTTTCGGCTCCTTCATCACGCCCGCTCTGCTCGGCTCGGAGCGCACATCGATGATCGCCAACCTGATCCAGTCCCAGTTCATGGAATCCTTCGACTGGCCTTTCGGAGCGGCGCTCTCGATGGTGCTTCTCGGCCTTGTAGTGGTGCTGCTCGCGAGCTTCAACCGGCTGGTCGGGCTCGAGCGCCTGTGGAGAAGTGCGCGATGATCGGGATCAGCGCACGACGTCGCGGACAACGCCGCTCGCTCGCGCTCCGTGCGGTTGTCGCGGCCGTCTATGTATTCCTGTTCCTGCCGATCGTCGCGGTAATCCTGCTGAGCTTCAGCGAGAACATCAGCGTCATCGCCTTCGATCATTTCACCGTGCGGTGGTACCGCCAATTGTTCGCCGATGAGCAGGTTTTGAGGGCGCTCTGGTTCAGCATTCAGCTCGGCATCCTTTCCGCCGGTTTCGCGGTCGTGCTCGGCAGCATGGCGTCTTTCGGACTTGTGCGCGGCCTGATGCCCGGCAAGGCCTTGATCCAGGCTGCGCTCTACGCACCAATCGTGGTCCCCGAGATCATCGTCGCGGTCGCCCTATTGATTCTGTTTGTCGTGTTGCGCATTCCGCGTGGCTATATCGCACTCGTGATCGGCCATTCAGTGCTGATTCTACCCTACGTCATCTCAATCGTGAGCGCTCGGCTCTACGGGTTCGATCGTTCACTCGAGGAGGCCGCCGCCAACCTCGGTGCGGTGCCGGCGCGAGTGCTCGGGGAGGTCACGCTGCCGCTGATGCTGCCTGCTATCGTTGGCGCCGGGCTCATCGCTTTCAAGGTCAGCTTCGACGAGGTCGTGGGTTCGATGTTCTGGTCGACGACACGCGAGCAGCCTCTCCCCGTCCTTGTTTTCTCCATGCTCCAATGGGAGCTTACGCCAGAGGTGAACGCGATCGGCACCGTCATGCTGTCGATTACACTCGCAGTTCTTGGCATTTATCAAATGGTCGAATGGCGGCGCCGGAGAGTCCGTATGTGAAGGGTCCGTGTGGGAGGAGGAACAGGAGGGCGCTGTAGTTATGAAGATCGTATCGAGTGAAATTTTCGTTCTCGCAGATCCCCCACCTGGACCGGACGAAGCCGTCTATCAGCTTCCCTCGCCTGGCGCTTGGCCACCGCGGATCCGTGAACTCGCCTGCCTCCGCATTCATACCGACGCCGGTCTGAGCGGGCTCTCCGAGATATTTTCGGTGCCAGCCGGTGTCGCCAAGACCGTGCTCGACGGACCCGAGTCGTTTCTCGGGCGATATCTTGTCGGCGAGGATCCCATCCCGCCAGACCGGCTCTGGAAGCGGCTCTATAACACGGTGCTGCACAGCAACCGTAGAGGCTGGCAGATGATCTGCATTGGTGCCGTCGATGTGGCACTCTGGGACATTCTCGGCAAGGCGTTGAACCGCCCGGTCTGGCAGCTTCTGGGCGGGGCTGAGCAGGCCAGCCATCAGGTGCAGGAGGCGACCAAGGGAGCGCGCTCGGTGATCCCGTATTGCACGATCGTCTCGGGTGCCTGGGACTGCGAGACCGTGCTCCGCCAGCAGATCGAGCGCTTGGAGCACCTGAAGGCTCTTGGCTTTCGCGGCATGAAGATCGAACCGATGCGTTCGTCCCGTGAGACAATCGTCGAATTGACGAGCCGTGCTCGGGAGGTGTTGGGTTCGTCGGGCATCCTCTGCATCGATGTCGGCATGATGTGGAACGACACTGGCGCCGCGCTCGACGTTCTCGATCGAGTGAAGGAGCATGACATCTATTTCTTTGAGACGCCGTTCCCTACTGATTCGGTCGAGGCTTACCGCCGCCTCACATCGCGCGCGCCGATCC
>DATMPT010000053.1:0-5650 GCA_035567355.1 Solirubrobacteraceae bacterium | reverse complement strand
CTTGCCAGCGCCTGGGATACTGCCAGCCAACCACTCGAGTGTAGCCGCCACATCGCCTGGGTCGGATCGCCTCTTATGACTTGATCTTCTGGTAGTAGCCGATTGTCTGTCTTAGGAGGAGCGATCACAAGGACGCGTCGGTCTCCCAAGTCGAGAAACCCACCGCGATACAAACCCACACCACGTACTGAGGGCAACCTTTCTAGTGCTCTTCTGTAGGAATCTTCAAAGGGCGTGGTGGCCAACGTCGTTGCCCCGCCCGACGGTGATACCCAAAGGTTTGTGCCACGACTGAGGTCCGCCGCGGCATGATCGAGCCCAGCACGCAAATTCCCCTGTGCGCCCTCGATAGCGACGCTCCCGAAAACGGCTATGGCTCCCGTGGCGGCTATGGCCAAGGAACGCGACCGGGTGGTACTTGACATCAACTCGATGAGCGCGATGCGAGGCGCGATTCCCCTCGCGGGCCTCTGCACTCGCTCGATCAGCCATACAGCGCCACTGAACGCTGTGGGCATGATGAACAACAAGGCCAACGTAAGACTGGTGAAGGCTAGGATCGCCATCTCAACAGAGGCCATTCCCTGAATGAGAATCACGGTTGTAAGCGCCGTACATCCGAGTCCGCAGTTCAGTACAACCATCCGCCTCTTCCGGTTCGGCGCCCCCGCGACTCTAGATCCGATGGAGTGATTGCCAAAGATCTCATCTCGCAATGGAATCATGACGCCCACCACCGCTGCCGACATTCCACCCGCTGCGGCGATCACGACACTCTGCCAATTCACGACATGCAAAGAGCCCACTGGAAAAGCCAAGGTTAGATAGCCTGGTTCCGCTTGAAGCAGGCCCCGCGAAAGCAGATCGCCAAGAGCAAGCCCTCCCAGGACGCCAACTACTCCCAAGGCAAGCACGTCGCATAGCATCACCTCCACGATCTCCAGAGTCGTGTACCCGTCCAAGCGGAGATCTCCGATCAAATTCCGGCGCTGGGGCACAGTCAGCAACATTGCATTGAAGGCAAATAGGAAACCCACGAGAGCACTGATCACCGAGAACATTTGGGTTGATTGAGCGGTCGGACTCTCTGCTTGGGCAAATATCCTAGCCTCGAAATTCGCCGGGAGTACGTTGAGCCTTCCAACCGCGATCCTTAGCAGAGCGTCGCGAACTTCACGATCGTGACCGGGGCGCGGCTCGACGAGGATGCGGTTTATGCTGCCTTGCATGCCTGTCAATCTCTGCGCCAATCCCAGCGGAGCGACGGCAACGGGATCGTCGATCAGCTCGCCTATGTCACTTCTCTGAAGGATCACGGCTGCCAGCGTCTTTGTGCTGCGATCGCCCACCTCGATGCGCAGTGACTCCAGTGGTCCCGCCCCGATCTTTCGCGCCACAGGTGCAGTGATCGCCAAGCCCAGCTGCCTGGGTAGCTGCGTGGCGCTCACGCGAGAGAGCAGCCGACCTTCCAGGCTGGAAAAACGAACACTCAAGCCGAACAGATTCACCGATTCCTCACCGGCAGGGCCTCTCACATACACACTACGCTGTAGCACGGGAGCGGCGGCACTCACTCCTGGGAGTCGCTCGATCTCAGAGAGCAACCCTTCGCTAAACCCACTTGGATCGCGCGCTGCCAACTGCAGCCGGGCCTTCCCGACAAGCCCATCGGTCAAATGAGTTACCGAACCGGCAAGGCTATTGTTGGCGACCTGTGAGGCAAACAGGAGCGCAACCCCGACGGCGATTCCTAGGACCGCAAGCAGCTCCTGCACGAACCGCGCACGCAGTCGCACCCGATAGAGGTAGAAGATGGTCGACGGTCTCACAATGCCTCGCTTGTAAACCGGCCCCAGCGAGCCTCGGCTTCCGGCCGGCGACACCCAGCATCAGACGCAAGTGGGGGCCCGGCCCGGTCACTCCACATGAAATGGCGCGTAGTCGCGGTCCGGCGTGTACCCGACGAGCTGTCCATCGCGCAATGCGTATATCTGATCGGCAAACGCGGCCGCACGCGGGTCGTGCGTGACCAGCAGCACCCCTACCTCGCGCTCATGACACACCTCGGCGAGCAGGGTGAGCACCTCTCTACCGCGATCGGTGTCGAGGCTGCCTGTGGGCTCGTCCGCCAGCACGAGGCGAGGGCCGGTCGACAGGGCCCTGGCGATCATGACCCGCTGGCGCTCACCCATCGAAAGCTGCTCCGCCCGCTGCTGCGCGCGCCCGTTGAGCCCAAGTCGCTCCAGCAACGGTCCCACTTTGCGCTGTGCCTCGCGTCGCCCCGATGTCGCGAACAGCTTGAGCGCCGCGTTGTCGTCAGCCCGCACTCCGGGAATCAAGTCCAGTGACTGACGGATGAAGCCCAGCTCTGAACGCCTATAGTACGCCCGCTCGCGCTCGGACAGAGCCGAGACCTCGCGTCCGTCGACCGTCACGCTGCCGCTATCCGGAACCAACAGGCCGGCGATCAACATCAGCAGCGTCGTCTTGCCCGAACCGCTCGGACCGTAGAGCGCGACGAGCTCGCCCGCCTGCACCGACAAGCACACGCCGTCGACGGCCCTCACGATCTCCCCATCACCCACCCGGTAGTGCTTGACGACGTCCTTGAGTTGCAGCATCAGCAGAGCGCTCCGACCATGCTTCAGAATCGCCCGCCCATCCGCCCGCAAGCCCAAATTGCTGCGCATGTTTCAGATTTCGCCATTACCAAACCCCGTCTCTTCCAGCTGACGGACTCATCCCAGCGCGGACAATACTCCAGAAGACGCTCCATATCGACGCATCGTTCAGATAACAGGCGAAGACCGTCCTCGCGTGTGCGACTCCTGAGCCCTACCCTGAGATAACCGCCTATCGGCACATCGTTTTGGCTCGTTTCAACCCACCACATCGAGTCAGAGACACTGCTGGCCGGGTCTTTTGCGGTGGGAGTCATAGTCAGAAACATTCCGATCGATGGCCGCTAGACCGGACCCGTGGCGACCGTTCGCCGAGAGCCAGACCGGATCGGTGCAGCCGGCGAGGGCTTCGAGGAGGCAGCACGTCGCTTTGCGCGCGAGCTCGGCGACGGGCCCACGCGCACCCATGCCGCCACCAAGGCGATCGTGCGAGCGTGCCTGGACCGCGGCAGCGCCCACGGCGCCGCCGCGCGGGTGGGGCTCCCCCGGCCGGCGACCTGTTGCCACAGAGGCCCTCGAGGACGCGGTGCGCTCAATCCAGGAGCGCAACCCCGGACACGCAACCTACAACGGGCACTGAGCGGCAGAGTCCACGTCGCTTGCCAAGCAAAACGCAGGACAAAGCAACCCGGCGCTACCCGCGCATGCCAGCCTTCAGACCGCGACCGGCCGGTACTCGCGCGTGGTTGGATTCTGCTCCAGCAGGCCAACCGCGCGCAGGGTCTTCACGTAGCGGTGGGTCGTGGAGGGCGACATGTCGAGCTCCTTGGCGAGGTCGATGATCGCTCGCCACTGCCTTTCCGGTCCAAAGCAGGAGAGGATCGCCAGTCCGCGCAGTAGCGACTGCGACAGCTGCGAGTCGCCCAGCGCGCTCGTCATCGCGAGTCGGGCGGCGTCGTGCAACGAGCTATAGCCCTTACTTTCATTCGGCCTGGAATGCGCGTTGTCCAGCGCGGCCACAAGCAGGCTCGAGACCGTGCCGTTGCCGGCATAGCCCGCGGAGCGGATCACCTGCTCGATCTGCGCCCGCGACAATGCGATTGCAATATCTTGGTCCTGTGTCATGACTCTGATTCCCCAATCTCATCCGGCTTATGAGCGGAGCCCGGGATATTTCCTACGAATAATCCCAATGAGCCAATATATGCCGACATGAGACCTCGTATGAGCCACCCGGTGGGCCGCCTTTAAACGATCCACTTTTCGATACTACCCTGCCTGTTCACCAAACATTCGGTATCGATGTAACGATTTGTTCCCACAGCGTTGAGTGGCTTCTTTGGATCGCATCCCCATGAATCCGGCGCATTCACGCTTGAGAGGATCCCGCATTCCTCTCACAACGGGCCACCGGCGGGCAATGCCAGAACAGGGTTCGGTTCCTAACGGCATATTTGGCCCGGCAGGGAGGGACTACGAGCACATCGACCAGAGTCCAGGTCTCCCACTCAGAGTCCGGTCTCCCGCTGCGATAGCCACCGAGCCGTACGCCAGTAGTCTTGGGTCTCCCAACCACAGCCAGAACACCAAGCCGGCAACTGGGGTCTCCAGGAGGGCCGCGGTGTTTCGAGCAGAGCATGCCCAGTCTCTCCAGCCGCCCGGCGCGACCGTGCGATCCCGCCCTGGGCATGGGGCTCTGATAGATACCCCTGCAATGGGGGTATCGCCGAGCAAGCACCGAAACGCCCGACGTGCCGGCGCTATCGCGGTGGCCTTGCTGATCGCGGGGCTCCTTGCGTTCGCGCTGAGCCGGCTGAACCTCCCCCACCTCGCCCACGCGCTGATCTCGACCAGCCCGGGCTGGGTCGTGGCCGCGTTCGCCCTGATGATGCTTTCGCTGGTGGCCCGCGCTCTCTCTTGGAGGGCGGTACTGCGCGCCGCGCTCCCCGACGCACCGATTCGATTCGCTGCGGTCACGCGCGCAACGATGATCGGCGTGATGGCCTCCGCCGTGCTCCCCGGCAGGATCGGCGAGCCCACACGCGTGCTCGTGCTATCGCGTCGCCTTCCGGGCCGGGCAACTACCACGTTCCCCGTCGTAGCGGGCACCGTCCTCTCACAGACACTCATCAATCTCGTTGCCTTGGGGATCCTCGCGGCCGTCACCTTCACGAGCGTCCCCCTGCTCCAGGGACACGCCTCGGCCCTAGAGGCGGTCCTGGCCGTGCCCGTGTTCGTGGCGTTGTTCGTGTTCGGCGGTCCCCTGATTCTGCGTCTTGCGCGACGCTCCCCCAGCCTGCGCATACGAGCGGGCGCAGCCGCCTTCGCCGGGCTGCTGCGTGCGGCGCGGCGCGGTCTGGTGGTGTTCGCCACTCCACGCTACGGAGCCCCGGCGATCGGCTTCCAGCTGCTCGCCTGGGCCCTGCAATGGGGCTCGTGCTACATGGTCGTGCTGGCCTTGGGGCTCGACCCCAAGGCCAGCCCGGTCACGGCCGCGGCGATCCTCTTGGCGGTCAACGTCACCGCGGTCGTACCGGCCACGCCCTCGAATGTTGGCGTCTTCCAGGCGGCCTGCCTTGTGGTGCTCGCCGCCTACGGCATCGGTGCCGGGCCCGCGCTCGCCTACGGGATCATCCTGCAGGCAATCGAGCTGTTGACCGCACTCGTGCTCGGAGTGCCAGCGCTGTTGCGCGAGGGCATGACCTGGCAGGACATTCGCCGCGGGCGGCTGGAGCAGGACGCCGCGGGCCCTGTGCCCCCTTCACCTAGCTGACCAGCGCACGCACCGACTGGCGTAGCGAGTGAGTGGTCTTCAAGACCGCCGTCGGCTCATAGCCGCAGTGGGCCATGCAGTTCTCACAACGCGGGTCTTTGCCCCTGCCGTACCTGCTCCAGTCGGTCGTCTCGATCAGCTCCCTATAGGTCGCCGCATACCCGTCTGACATCAAGTAGCAGGGACGCTGCCAACCAAACAAGGAATAGCTGGGGATGCCCCAGGCGGTGCAATCGAATTCCGCCTTGCCCTCGAG
>DATMPT010000052.1:0-5208 GCA_035567355.1 Solirubrobacteraceae bacterium | reverse complement strand
GGTAGTTTGGCGGTGCACACTTCGACACAGGGTCGCCCGCGGAGCGGGGATCCGGACGGGACGCTGCTCGTGGCAAAGGAAGACAAGGTTGAATTCGAGGGCGAGGTGATCGAGGCGCTGCCCAACGCGATGTTTCGCGTGAAGCTCGATAACGATCATGTGGTGCTGGGGCATGTGGCCGGCAAGATGCGTCGCTTCCGCATTCGCATCCTGCCTGGAGACCGCGTCCGCTGCGAGCTCTCCCCTTATGACTTGGACCGCGCCCGAATCGTCTACAGGCACCGCTGATCCTTCGCCATCCTCGCTCCGCCGGCCCTCGCGCCCACGCCCCTCCCACCCAGTCCTTCCGCGATCATCTACAGGCATAGCTGAGCTCTCCCTGATCGACTCGATCGCCGCCGCGCTAAAGACGCGCGGAGGACGAATCGTGCGTGGCATCGGCGACGACGCGACGGTCGTGAAAGCCTTGAAGCTGTGCGTGACCTCGGTCGACACGATCGTCGAGGGGGTGCACTTTCGCCTCGAGGACCCCGGCCTCAGCTTCAAGGACATCGGCTGGAAGGCACTCGCGAGCGCCCTTTCGGATATCGCGGCGATGGGCGCGCAGACCGGTGAGGCCTATGTCGCGCTGGGGATCCCCACACACGTAAGCGAGCCCCAGGCACTCGAGGTGATGCTCGGCGCGGAGGAGCTGGCGGAGTTGACCGGCACGACAATCGCCGGCGGCGACGTCGTGAGGGCGCCTGCGCTGTTTGCGAGCGTGACGGTCGTGGGCTGGGCCGAGCGCGACCAGAAGCTGATCGGCCGCGACGGCGCCCGGCCCGGAGATCTCGTCGGCGTGACCGGTGTGCTCGGCACCAAGCCCGTGCGACCCATGCCAAAGTTGAAGGAGGGTCGCGCGATCGCCCCAGCAGGAACACACTCGATGATCGACCTCTCCGACGGGCTTGCCACCGACGCCGCTCACATCGCGCAGAGGAGCGGTGTGGCGCTGAAGATCGACCTGGACAAGCTGCCGGTTGACGAGCAAACGCAGGCCATGGCCGACAGGCTGGGTGTGCCGATATGGGAGGCTGCGGCGACCGCGGGCGAAGACTACGAGCTGTGCGTGTGCGTCCCGCGCAAGCGAGCCGACCGCGTGAGCGCCGCCGCCGAGCGCGCCGGGACCACGCTCACGTGGGTCGGCCACGTGAGCGATGGCTGGCCCGGCGTCGTGCTACGACACGAAGGTATCAAGCAAGCGTTGAGCGGATTTGAGCACCGCTGGTAGGCCGCACGTGCCCTCAGAGCTGGGGGACAGATCCTCAACGCCGCAGCGCCGACTCCGTACCACCCAGCGAGCCCGGCCCAGCGTAGGAGGCCGGGCCGCGCGTGGCGATCTCCGTCCACTCCCGCGGGCCGGGGCCGGCCGGCGTGAGGGGAGCCGCAGCGAGCAGGACCCCCGCGAGCAGACAGCCGAGCGCGGCGCTCCACGGCAGAGCAGCGAGCAGCCCGACCTGGCCCCCGGCGAGCGAAAGCACAGCGCTCTCTGCCAGTCCAACCGGTCCGAGGCCGAGCTCGCGAGCGTAGAGCAGGAGCAGCAGCACGAGCGGAAGCGCGCCGGCGAAGATCGCCAACAGCGCTCCTACACGCGCGCGTGGGAGGGGACCCTGACGGGCTTCCACAGCCAGCAGCCAGAGGTGGGCGGCAGGCACCAGCAGGAGGCAGGAAAATGGGTTGAAAAGCCAAGCGAGCGAGGCGATGCCGAGCAGGAGGAGCATCACCGCGAGACCCGCCCCCTCGGCCGTGGGCCGCACGGACATGCCCAGGCGACGCACCAGGGCCGGCCAAGCGAGTAGCGCTAGCACCAAGACGAGCGCGCTCGAGAGGGCGGCGGCGGGAGCAGAGGCATCGGCCGAAAGCGACGCGCCAGACAGCTGGCCGGCGGGTGCGGCGACGATTCCGAGCGCTCCGAGCAAGACCGCGAACAAAGCACACGTGAAAAAGGGAAGCGCGGCGGTGAGGGTCCACACGACCCAACGCAAGACCGGCTCGCGACGGCGCCGGGAGCGAGCGAGGGCATCGACGCCGACGAGCAGCGGGGGTAGCAGTAGGGCCAAGGCGAGCAGCCTGACAGCCCATGCGGGTAGCAGCTTGCTGCCCACGTGCACCTGGGGCGCGGAGTCCCGAGCGACGTCGGGACCTTCGTCGAGGGCGTAGGTAGCGCTGAGGATGGCCCTGCCGAAGGCCAGCAGACGGTTCTGGCTCACCGGCTGTGGCGCTGAAGGTCCGCGCTGGCCACTGACTTGAACGAGCACCGAGGGGACGCCCGCGCTATTCAAAGGCGCCTCTTCGCCTGTGGCAAGCGGAAAAGCGAAGTGGGCGAGCCCGGCGGAGGCGCTGAGCGCACCGGGGTCGACGCCCACCTCTTGGGAGATCGCGGAGTCGAGGGTGCGCTGCAGACCTTCAGGCGCCGTGCCCGGACTGGCCGAGAAAGGCAGCACGAATGGCTTGCGAGCCGCTGTGCCGGCGATGTCGCCGAGCACGATCGACGCGTCGAGTGGCTGGTCCTCGTGGAGCCCGAAGTCGGCGGCGCCGCCGTCTCCCCCACTGCCGCCACTGGTGGAGACGAGCACGATCGTGCGGCGCGTCTCGCTCTGGGAGAACACACGGGCGAGCTCGAGCAACGCGGCCGCGCCCGATAGCTCAGCCTCGCTGCCGTGCCGGGCAGCGTCGCGGTGAGCCACGATCGCGATCGGGCTCTCTCCAGTCGAGCCGGCGCGCTCTGCGACCACGGTCGTGAGCGTGCGCGGACCGTCGATCGTCTGTGCCGTAAACCGGCGCGTGGTCACATGGAAGCCACCGCCGGCAGAGCCCTGGATGACAGCGCCGCCCACTCCAGCTGGCTGGCACCTATTGGATAGGCTGGCCAATCCGCGCAGGCTCTGGGCCATATACCCGGCGAGCGCATCGTCGCCGGCACTGCCGGGACGGCGATCGGGAAAACACCGGACCAGCGTCTGCAGGCCGGCGTAGGCGCGCGCGCCATTGAACGCATCTGGGGCAAGCGTCGAGCCGAGCGGCCCGGGTCGAGCCACCAGCGAGAACCCGGCGATTACGAGGACGAACAAGAGCGGCACGAACGCCGCGCGGTAGATGCGGCCGTCGAACATCGAGGCAGACCATAGAGCGCTTTCCGGTCCACAGACCCCGGATCGCACCCGGCCTGGCCATTCTACCTCCCGAAAGGCCCTTCTACTATCGCGAAAATGCCTTCTACCTCCCGAATTGGGCTCTTCGCGCGCGGGGCCCGAATCGCAGAACATCGACCCCGCAGACAGCGCCCCGGCCACAGGCCCTATACCACGTCAGGCACCCTTTCGCCGATATCGCCCGCTCCACCATGAACCGTGGCCACGGCGGCGGCATAGACGCCTTCCGGGCCGACCCTAGGTATCGTGCGATCCGCTCGTGCTTCAGCCAGTCGCCACAGGACACAAGTCGCTCGCCGACTACACCCACATTTGCGGGCGCGAGCTGATCGAGGAAATCCGCGAGCTGGCCGAGCCGCTGAAGGGCAAGCGTGTCGTGCACGTGTCGGCCACCGCCTTCGGCGGCGGGGTCTCTGAGATCCTGTACACACTGGTGCCCCTGATGAGAGATGTGGGCCTGGACTGCGAGTGGCAGGTGATCTACGGCCGCGAGGAGTTCTTCAACGCGACCAAGCTGATGCACAACGCGCTGCAGGGCCACCCCCAGGACCTCGACTCCGAGCAGTGGGCGACCTGGGAGCAATACAACGAGATGAACGCGCGCGAGCTCTCGGCGGACTGGGACGTGTGCCTGGTGCACGATCCGCAGCCCGCGGGTCTGTACCGGCTGGTGCCCGAGAAGGCGAAGGGGTGGGTTTGGCGCTGCCATATCGACCTCTCGACCCCGAATCCGGCGACTATCGAGCGCCTGCTGCCCTACATAGCCGACTATCCCCAGTCGCTCTTCCACATGGCTGAGTACGTGCCGAACCGGATGAGAGGGAACGTCAACGTCGTGCCGCCGGCGATCGACCCGCTGATGCCCAAGAACATGGCGCTCTCCCCCGAGGACGCCTCGTATGTGTGCGAGCAGTTCGGGATCGACGTCGATCGGCCGCTGATCTGCCAGGTGTCGCGCTTCGATCCTTGGAAGGACCCGCTCGGAGTGATCGATGCCTATAGGATCGTCAAGGAGAAGCTCCCCGACGTGCAACTCGCGCTGGTCGGCTCGATGGCGAGCGACGACCCGGAGGGATGGGACTTCTTCAACGCGACGATCGCCCATGCCGATGGCGATCCGGACGTGCACATCCTGAACAACTTCAACAACGTCGGGGCGATCGAGGTCAACGCTTTCCAGTCCCACTCCGACGTGGTCGTGCAGAAGTCCACACGTGAGGGGTTCGGACTGACCGTCTCGGAGGCGATCTGGAAGGCGCGCCCGTTCATCGGCGGCAACGTTGGGGGTATACCCCTACAGGTCGAGGACGGCGTGACCGGGTTTCTAGTTGACACAGTGGAGATGTGCGCGCAGCGCGCGCTCGAGCTGCTGGAAGACCCGGCGCTGGGCAAGTCTCTCGGCCGCCGCGGCAAGGAGCACATGCGCAGCCACTTCCTTACGCCAAGGTACTTGCGCGACTATTTGAAGATCTTCACGGCGCTCGGCGAGTCGTTGTGATGCAAACACCGGCACAGCGCTCGCCGCTCGTGCTGGTGAGCAACCGGGGGCCGGTGACCTTCGGCCCCGACGGGGAGGTCCAGCGCGGCACCGGCGGCTTGGTGACGGCGCTGTCGGGCTTGGCATCTCACCGCGACGCGGTGTGGATCGCATCGGCTATGAACGAGCACGATGCGCGGGTCTCGCGCGAGCACGGCGCGAGACCTTTCCCGGTGAGGAGCCCCGCCGGAGGGGAGTATCAGGTGCGCTTGGTGGTGAGCGAGGCGGAAGCCTATGACCGCTTTTACAACGTGTTCGCCAACCCGATGTTGTGGTTCATCCAGCACTACCTGTGGGACCTGTCGAACGCGCCTGACATCCGGCGCAACGAGACCGAGGCGTTCGAGTTCGGCTACAACGTCGTCAACGAGGACCTTGCGCGCGCCGTGATAGAGGAGATCTCAGGGCTCGAGCGCCCGATCGTGATGGTCCACGACTATCACCTGTACACGCTCCCCGGGTTGATACGCAGGGTCCGAC
>DATMPT010000051.1:0-5963 GCA_035567355.1 Solirubrobacteraceae bacterium | reverse complement strand
TACCGCTTAGGAGGCGGTCGTCTTATCCATTGGACTACGAGGGCTCGCGACAAGGCTACCGGCGGCGGCCGGCAAAGATTCGTTGAGTGCGGCTCGCGAGCAGCCTCAGGAGCTAGCTCTCCGCTCGCTCCGGATAGACATCGTCGATCGTAGTCAGCGCAACATATGGCGCACCCGCAGCCGCCTCGATCGCGGCAGCTCCTCCGGCAAGCCGGTCGAGCACCGAGACGACCCCGCAGATCGCGTGCCCCGCACCTGTGAGCGCCGCGATCGCGGCAAGCGTGGAGCCTCCGCTGGTCACGACATCCTCGACTACCAGGCAGCGGTCCCCAGGCGTAAGCAAGGGACCCTCGATGCGGCGCTGGAGCCCGTGGGCCTTGGTGTCCTTGCGCACGAAGAAAGCCTTGACTTGCGCGCCGCCGGCCAGGGCCGCGCAAGCGACTGGATCGGCACCCATGGTCATGCCGCCTACGGCGGTTGCGCCCCACCCGTGTGCCTTGGCGGCAACGAGTATGGCAAGCGCATGAAAGCCCTCCGGTCTCAGAATCGCGCGCTTGGCGTCCACATAGTAGGGAGCGGTGACGCCGCTCGTGAGCGTGACCTCGCCGATCACAAGCGCATTGGCGCGTAGCTCGGCGATGAGCGTGGCCCTGGCGCTGTCGAGTGCGCCCGCCGTCTGCTGCCCGCCTGTCATGCGCGCAAATCTAGCTGGTGCGGCTGTCATATCTGTCTCACCCTTCCTACCGTCCCACCCTTCCTGCCGTCTCACCTTTCCTACCGTCCCACCCTTCCTGCCGTCTCACCTTTCCTACCGTCCTACCCGTCCTACCCGTCCACCCTTCCTACCGTCCCGCCCGTCCAACTGTCCCACCCCTACCGTCCCGCCCGTCCTACCCGTCCAGCACCGGAGCTAGGCTGCGACTGTGCTGCTCCCCGCGCTCGCCAGAATCCTGCGGCTGGTATCGATCGCGATCTGCCTGATCGCGATCGCCTCTTTCGTTACCTTCGCGGTCGATCAAGCGGGAAACGGATCCAGCCACCAGCAGGCGGAGGTCAACGAAGCGGCACCCACTGGCTCCGTAACGACAGGCGGCTCATCGAAGTCGGGCCACAATAGCGGTCTGCGCGAAGCGCTCGACAAAGCTTTTTCGGCGCTCGCCTCACCCTTCTCCGGCGTTACCTCGGGCTCCGGCCAGTGGACGATCCAGATCGTGGACACGTTGCTCGTCCTGCTCGTCTACGGCTTCGGTCTCAGTTTCCTGGCGCGCCTGCTGCCGGGCAGGCTGTAGCTCAGGGGCCTGCGTTGTTGGCGACGGTGCGGTTTCCCTGTCCATCGTCGGTGTAGACGTCCACCGGATAGCCCACTTGCACCCACGCGAACACGGCAGGGGCATCCGGGATCGGGATGCGCAGGCATCCGTGGCTGGCCGCATAAGACGGTACTTCGGCATAGCCATGGATCGCGTATCCGCGGATGAAATAGTTGGAGTCGACCATTCCCTCCGAGTTGGTGCCGGGGGACTTGGAATAGACACGAAAGCGCCCAAGTACGGTTGGCGTGGAGGGCTTGCCGGAGCTCATCGTGTAGATGCGTCTCATGCGTCCGCCGCGGTCTACCTCGACAAGCACCTGCTTTGAGAGGTCCGCCTCCACGTGCTTGCCATCGTGGGGGAAGCGCACACGGAAGCGCCCCGCTCCATGCCGCAGTCGCTGGAAGACGCCTGCGTTTGCGCTTTCGATGCGCTCCAGACCCACCACCTTGCGAAACGCCAAGACCGCACGTCCGGTGGCTTGGTCGAAGCGCCCGCTCACCGGAACCGCGTAGCGCAGGCGAGCCAGCTCGCCCTGGAGCAACAGCACTCCAGGTCCATGCGCACCCACACTCAAGCTCCCGCGCATATGAGTGAGATGGCGCTCCAGGGCGCTCAGTCTCTTGCCAGATCGTGTCTTTGCCAAAGCCGTGCCCGCCGTAAGCGAGGCACCGCATAGGACGACCGCGGTCAAGAGGGCTCGGAGCAGCGACGTACGAACCATTACCGAAGATCGTAGGCGGCTGGGTCGACGCCGACGGCACGCGGCGCGTCTGAGATCAGACCGGTCCTGTGTGCCCACAAGGCGATCAAGCCGATCAACACCAAGGAGCCGGCCATCAGCAAAGGGATCTGCCAGCCCCATTTCTCCAGCTCGCCAAACGCGAAGGAGTTGTTCAGGGAGTGCACTGCGATGCATGGATAGAGCGAGCCCGTGCGCCTGTAGAGGAAGCACAGCGCGAAGCCAAGCACGCCGAGTGGCACGAGATCCTCCACCGGAGCCGAGCCTATGTGCACCGCCCCAAAGAGGATCCCGGTCAGGATCGCGCCGGGCAACCAGCCCTTCCATTTGGAGAGCGCAGCGAAGATGTAGCCGCGAAAGAGCGTCTCCTCGCAGATCGGAGCGATCACCGTCGTGAGCAACGCGCTCGCGACGAGCAGCACCGCGGTCTCGTTGGTGCCAAGCGCTTTCAGGAGCTTGGTGTCTTCTTCTTTCACATTGAGCGCCACAACCCAGATCGCGCTAAAGATGAGGAACGCGACGATTGTCAACGCCGCTATGCGGGCCGCCCGGCGCACCGGGGTTGGCCGGAAGCCGAACTGCCAGGAGCTCACGGTACGCCCCCCGAGCTGGGCAAACATGACGGCCGTCAGCACGAACACGACGTCCTGCACTACGGTGTCGGCGAACTCCAACCCGGGCGGTGTGTGTTCGGCGGAGATCTTCGCCCCCAAGATGAGCGCCGGGATGTCCACTATCAGGCCCCCAACCGCGGCCAGCACGAGAGCGGCGATCAGCACGCCGAAGCCGGTCCATGCCGGCCAATCGGTTGCGGCCGGCCCGGGCGAGGGAACGTCTTCGAGGGCACGTGGCTCTTCGCCGGTGCTCATCATGCCACCCAGTGCCAGGTCGAGAACTCGCCGGCAAAGAACATCATCGCCAAGCCCGACACGATCAGGATGGCACGAGTGACTGCCTTCGGGCGCTCGGCTAGACGCACGGCAAGCCACATGTTCAGCGGGAACAGGACGAGCAGGAAGCGCGGCAGGGACATCAAGGGCTGCGACGCGACCGGGTAGGAGAGCGGCAACGCGAGCGCGGCAAGCGCGTAGACGCCGTAGGCGAGAGGCAGCAGTCGCAAGACACCGATTGTCGCGGGGATCGCCGCGAGCAGGAAGGCGAACAGGAGCAGGTTGTGTCCAGCGCCGATGTTCGCGCTACCTCCGCCCGCCGGGAAGTAGGCGGGGTGGTGCTGGCGGAAGATCAGCTGGCGCAGCCCCTCATAGGCCGCCTTGGCGCCGTCCCAGACACCCCCGTAGGGCCCCGCGAAGTGGCGCCTCCACACTGCCTCGGCGTGAAACGGCGCGAGCGCGTCGCCGCCGGCGAGCGCCAGGTGTGCCATGTACAGCCCCAGTCCGACCGGTACGAGGACGATCCACAGCGCATCGCGGCGCACGCGGTAGCTGGGCCGCAACCGGCCCAGGAGCGCGGCGAGCCGCACGCGCGCGAGGGGGGCCCGAAATGAATGCACGTAGTGGCCAAAGGACGGGAGCCATCGACTTCGGGATGAGGTCCGGGGCGGGTGTGACCGCACACGATCCGGGTCGCGGTCCTCACGTGGCCCGTACAAGTAGATCAAGGCCAGCGGGATCGTCAACACGACTCCCGTGCTACGGGTGGCCCCTGCCAAGGCTCCCAGGGTCGCGGCTGTGACCCAGCGGCCGCGCCGCGCGCACACGAACACACCCACCGAAAGGGCGAGATAGAGCGACTCACTATAGACAGCCGAGAAGTAGAAGGCCATCGGGGCGAACGCCGTCAGGAGCACGACCAGGCGCGCCAGCTCGCCACCACCGCGCAACCGCATGCGAGCCACTTCCAGACTCATCAGCCTGTGCAACCCATACAAGCCTGCCGCCAGCGCCGCGATTGAGAGCAGCACCCCAGCGATCACCGGCGCCAGCTCGAAGCCGGCGAGCAAGCGCATGCCGAGCGGATAAAGCGGGAAGAAGGCGGTGCGCGAAGCGGTCATCGCCCCAAATTCGGGGCGATAGCCGAAGTGAGCGATCACCAGATACCAGGCCGCGTCCCAACGCGCGGCGGGCGCGGCCAATAGATCGCCCAGAGCCCCAAAGCCGCGCGTGACGCCCGGTGGGTTGAATGCATGGCGCACAGGCCCGAACCCGAAGGACACAATCGCCCCCACACCCCCGGCCCAGACGAGCAGGCGGGAGCTCCACAGCGCTTGCCACACCGCGCGCACAGCCATCGCCCGCTCGCGGTCGCGCTCCCGCGCACCGCCGCGGGCGCCCGCGCCCGCCGGAGCGGCGAGTCCGTTGGGGTGTTGTGCGATAGCCGACTCGGCGGTGTCTGAGCTCATCTGAACGGTCGCGGCAAGGTTGCTTGCTCACCCGCGCAAGCAGCAGGAAATCACACCGCGAGACGGTACAGTCACGGACGGGGTCTGCGAGAGAGATGTCAAGACAAGCACGACAGCGCCGTATGCGCCGCAACCGCTCAGGGCCGTCGCGCTTCGTCTTCATCGGCCTCAGCGGCATCGCTGGGGCGCTCGTCATCGGCCTGATCGCGGCGGTCGGCTACGTCCTGTCGGTCGCCCAATCGGCTCCGAGCCTGAGCTCGCTTACGCCCAAGCTTGCGGGCGCCACCTCCCAGGTGTATGCAGCCAATGGAACTCGCCTTGGCTTCATCCAGTCAGACGTGCTGCGCTCGCCGGTCACGAGCGTCCAGATGCCGACGGTCCTGCGCGAGGCGACCGTCGCGATCGAGGACCAGCGCTTCTACCACAACAACGGCGTGGACCTTACCGGCATCTTCCGCTCCGCCGTCAAGGACGTCCTGCACGGACAGGCCCTGCAGGGCGCCTCGACGATCACGATGCAGTTGATGCGCAACCTCTATCTGGGCAGCGACACACATACCTTCAAACAGAAGATCGAGGAGGCAAAGCTTGCAATCGAATACAACAAAAACCATTCCAAGCGCTCGATCCTGACGGACTACCTCAACAGCGTCGCCTACGGCACCGTCGGCGGCCAGACCGCCTTGGGGGTGCAGGCAGCCTCGCGGATCTTCTTCAACGAGAGCGCCTACCAGTTGAACCTGCAGCAGGCGGCCCTACTGGCGGGCTTGCCCCAAGCGCCTTCGCAGTACAACCCGTTCCTCTATCCGGCTGCCGCGGTGAAGCGACGCAACGAGGTGTTGGGGAAGATGGCCGAACTGCACTACATCACCACCGGGCAAGCCGCTGGCGCAAAGGCCGCGCCGCTGGAAGTGAAACACGGCGACTACTACTCCCGCCGCCAGGAGAGCTTCTTCTTCGAGTATGTGCGCAAAGAGCTGGTCAGGCGCTATGGCCTGAACACCGTCGAGCAGGGCGGCCTGAAGGTTTACACGACGATCGATCTGAAAATGCAGGACCAGGCACGCAAGGCAATCGCGCAGGTGCTCAACGAGGAAGGCGATCCGGCCTCGGCGATCGTGACGATCAACCCGCACAACGGCTACATCGAGGCGATGGCGGAGTCCGAGAGCTATGACCAGTCTCAGTACAACCTTGCCTCCCAAGGCCACCGCCAGCCAGGGTCGACGTTCAAGGCGGTCGACCTGGCCGACGCGCTATCGCGCGGAGTTGACCCAAACAGCACCTATTACGTCTCGCACACACTCTCGCCCGGCTGGCTTCCCGAATACCCCACCTACGAAGTGAAAACGTTCGAGAACACCTCATCCGGAAAGTCGATCAACCTCGTTCAAGCGACGCTCGCCTCCGATAACACCGTATATGCGCAGCTGGCGGCCGACCTTGGCGAGGAAACGGTCACGCAGACGGCCTACAAGCTGGGAGTCAGGGAGCACCTGCACAGCTATCCCGCGGAGGCGCTCGGTGGCTTGACGGTGGGCGTGAGTCCCTT
>DATMPT010000050.1:0-2486 GCA_035567355.1 Solirubrobacteraceae bacterium | reverse complement strand
GAACACGCCAGCGAGCTCGGCGCCGTGCGCCTCGGTGCGGGCCCCCGCCCAAGGCTCGCGTTCTCGCCCACTCGCGTAGCCGCCCACGTGCAAGCCGCGAGCGAGCCACGCACGCCTACCCCGCTACCAACCCACCCCCAGCCCCGCCAACGACGGCGAGCTGGACGGACCTCGACGAGCGTCGAGCTACTACCGATCCACGGCCGCACGGAGATCTAACGGGATGCCGCTCGCGACTAGTGGTCAGACCGGGCCGGATCGCGTTGCATACTGGCCAAAATGCCCCCCAGCGCCACCCGAACTCCGCCAGCTCTCCTCCGGTCCGGAGATCGCGTGACGGGCCGCCCTGCCACGGGCCAGGTCATCAAACCCGGCAAGGGACGGCGCAGCTTCGCGCTGCGGTTCTGGGCCTACGGCAAACGCGAATTCCTGACCCTCGGTCGACCTGAGGATGGCTGGACCACTGTAATGGCGGAACGCGAGCTAGCCGTGGTGCTTCGCGACATTGAACGCGGCGTCTGGCGGCCGCCAGCTCCCAAGTCTGAGCCCGGCCGTGATCCTCTGTTTCACGAGTTCGCCTCCGAATGGTTTGAGGCCAAGCAGCGCGAGCTCGCGCCGAATACCGCACGCAGCTACCGCAACGACCTCACCAACCACCTGCTGCCGTTCTTCGCCGAGCACAAGCTCTCGCAAATCATGATCAGCGAGGTCGACGCCTACCGCCAGCAGAAGGTCCACGAAGCCACCGCCCTCGCCGCCGCGATCAAGGCCGGCAAGCCAAGGATCATCGAGATCGTTGACGGTCGCGGCCGTCGCTACCGCCGCCAGGCGCGCCCGCTCTCGCACCGCTCGATCAACATGCACCTGGACCTGCTCTCACAGATCCTCGAGCTCGCCGTCGACCACCAACTGATCCCCACTAACCCGGCCAAGGGCAAGCGCCGCAGGCTGAAGGCAACAAAACCCCGGCCCGTGTACCTCGACAGCGCCGAGCACATCGCGGTCATGCTCGAGGCCGCCGGCGAGCTCGACCGCGACCTTAAATCACGCACGAAGGGGCGTCGCCCCGCGATCGCGCTGCTGATGCTCGGCGGCCCACGCGCGTCCGCCGCTGGCGCGCTCGTCGGCCGCGACCAGGACCTCGCCAACGGCCGAATCGACGTCGCCGCCGATAAGACCAGCGCCGGCACCCGCGAGATCGACATGCTCCCTCTGTTGCGCGAGATCCTGATCGAGCACAAGGCCGAGACCAACACCGGCCCCGACGACCCGATCCTCACCACCAGAAACGGCAACGCTCGCAACCGCCACAACCTGCGCCAGCGCGTCGTTGCGCCTGTCGTCGCCCGCGCAGACGAACTGCTTGCCGAACGCGGCGCTCAGCCCCTCCCGCTCGGGATCACTCCTCACAAGCTCCGCCACACCTTCACCTCAGTGCTGTTCGCGATCGGCAAGGACCCCACATACGTGATGCAGCAGCTCGGGCACACCGACCCGGCGTTTACTCTTCGCGTCTACGCGCACATGATGCGCCGCAGCCCAGAAGAGCGAGCCAAGCTCAAAGCGCTCGTTGAAGGAGCCGACTGGACGCTCAGCGACGATCCAGTCGAGACCCCCGAAGACTCGATCTAAACGCGCTCCCGGCCTCGAAACCTCCAAGAACCAGAGACACAACTGGTGCGTGCTAACGGTCGCCGAGACCGAGTTCGCCCAGGCCGGCCGATCGCCTCGCGTTAGCTCAGTCGGTGGGCCGTGTGTCGAGCTCTGTTCGGAGCTCGAGACTGGGGCAGCCGTCGAAGACCGCGTCGTGGGCTACGAGCGGGATGTGCCAGCGGATCGCTGTTGCCGCGATCCACAGGTCGGCGTTGTGGCCTCGCTGGTGCAGGCCGTGCCCGATCTGCCGGCATTCGTTTCGCAGTCGGGCGACGGCCTCGATCGTGTCGATATCAACCGGCAGGATGCGTGCGCGTGCGATCAGACGAGAGAGACGCTCCATCCGGGCAGTGCCCCAGTTGGCGCTGAGCGCGCCATAGCGAGCCTCGGCGACCGTCTGGGGAGCGACAGCGATGCGCTGCCCGAACAGGTGCTTTGCATAGCTGGTGGCGAGCGGTGAGCGCTCCCGAAGACGGGCGGTGAAAACGTTCGTGTCGACGAGAACGGTTGCGATCACTCGTCGAGCGCCGCCACGAACACATCCCACTCCTCGTCGGTCACGTCGGGGATGTCGAAGTGCTCGTCTGCCTCAAGTGGCGCGACATCGGCCATTAGTTCCTCCAGCGAAGGAGGAGTCCAGAACTGGGCGTTCGCCCTCTCGATGTGATCGTTGGTCGCGGCTGGCTCTGGCATCACATGATCTCCAAGACCAAGTGTAGGCGGTCCTGGCGACACAAACACGGTTCGGCTCAGCTGCTGTGGCTCACGGGATATAGCGGGATCTCGCCAAGGAGCCTTCTCACGGCATCGGTCTTCTCTGGTTGTCTGCTGCG
>DATMPT010000049.1:0-5246 GCA_035567355.1 Solirubrobacteraceae bacterium | reverse complement strand
ACGAGCTTGCGCTCCTGCTCGGCTGCCGCCGCCAGGACGGCGGGATGGGAGTGCCCGACGTTGAGCACGCCAGCGCCGCCGAAGAAGTCGATGAACGTGTTGCCGTCGGCGTCCTTCATCGTCGCGCCACGACCCTCTTCGATTGCCACGGGCACGCTGCGTGGGTAGGAGCGCGCGCTCGACTCGAGCTCGTCCTGCTCAGCGAGCAGCTCGCGCGAGCGCGGCCCGGGCACCTCGCCGGCGAGCGCCGGGGCGGGCTCGAAGTGCAGCTCCTCGAAGTTGTGCTCCCCTTGGCTCATCTCTCAGGTCCTAGGCGACTATAGCCTTCAGGGCACCTGCGCCTAGCCCGATCGCTCGGCTGGGGAAGCAGAGGCATCGGGGGTGGGATCGTTGTTCGTACCCACGGTGGGACGGATGTCTCGCATCACAGGGAACGGTGCCACCTCCCGTAGCGTCTCGTGCCCGGTGAGGATCATCAGCAGGCGGTCCACCCCCATGCCGCCGCTGGCCGAGGGTGCCAAGCCGTACTCGAGCGCCCTCACGTACTCCTCGTCGTGGGGGTGGGGGGCGTCGTCATCCTCGGCGCGGCGCTGCTTGCGCTGCTCGATGAAACGTTCGTACTGCTCGACGGGGTCGTTGACCTCGGAGTCGCCGCTGACGAGCTCGATGCCGCCGATCACGGCGTCGAAGTGCTCGGCGAGGCGGGGGTCGCCGGCGTGGGCCTTGGTGATGGGGAACGACTCGAGCGGGAAGTCGTAGACGTGGGTGGGCTGGTTCAAGGTGGGCTCCACGAGCTTTGAATAGACCGCCTGCACGACCTGTGCCCAGCTGGCGTCGGGGTGGATCTTGCCCTGCAGGAGGGCCGCCAGCTCGCCGCGGCCGGCCGCGAGGAAGTCGATGCCTGTCACGCGCAGGATCTCCGCTTGCATGGTCGTGTTGCGCCAGGGCTTGCCCAGGTCGATCTGCTCGCCGCCGCGCTCGATCACGGTCGTGCCGAGCACCCGCTGGGCCACGTAGGCGACCATCTCTTCGGTGAACTCAGCCACGTCGGTGTGGTCGGAGTAGCTCATCAGCCATTCGAGCATCGTGAACTCGGAGCTGTGCCTGTAGGAGATGCCCTCGTTGCGAAAGCACTTGCCCAGGTCGTACACATTCTCGAGACCGCCGATCAGGCAGCGGTTGAGATAGAGCTCGACGGAGATCCTCAAGGACATCTCCTGGTCGAGGGCGTTGTGGTGAGTGAGAAACGGTCGCGCTGAGGCTCCGCCGGCCAGTGCCTGCAGGACCGGCGTTTCGACCTCGATGAAGCCTCGCTCGGCCATGAAGGCGCGCAGGGCGTCGATCGTCTTGGCCCTAGTCACGAACAGTTCGCGGGTGGTCTCGTTGGCGAGCAGGTCGAGCTCGCGGTAGCGGTAGCGCGTGCCGGTGTCGCCGAGGCCGTGGTACTTGGCCGGCGGCGGGCGCAATGCCTTGGTGAGCAGGACGCAGCGATGCACGCTCAAGGCAAGCTGCCCGCGCTGGGTCACGTAGATGGGGCCTTTGGCTTCGACGATGTCGCCCACGTCGAGGTCAACCGTGCGCGCATAGGCATCCTCGCCGAGCGTGTCGTGGCGCACGGCCAATTGGATCTCGCCGGTGTAGTCGCGCAGGTCGATGAACGTCGTCTTGCCATGGCCGCGCCTCGAGATCACGCGCCCCGCGAGGCGGTAGGAGAAGCGGGGGTGCTCGCCGGCCTGCAGCTCCGCGGGATCGTGGGCGGCGTGCAGCGCGGCGATCTCGGTGCGCTGGCCATCGGGAATGTGGGGGAAGGGCTCGATGCCCGCTTCGCGCAAGCGCTCGGCCTTGGCCAAGCGCTCGTGTGTGACGGTGTCGTCGAGTGCGTTATCGAGCATGTTGGATCACCAACAGAAGGTACCAGTGGGCCCAGCGCGCACCCCGCCCTGCTTCCACCCAGATGTGCTCGCCGGAGCGCGAGGACATTGCAACCCTCGCTTGTGTTTTCACAGTGGTGTTTCTGTAGGCGAGCATCGATGATGAGCTCATGAGGCACACCGAAGACCCTGAGATCGACGAGCAGGTGCGCGCGTTCGGCGAGAACATGCGCGCGGCGCGCCACGACGCAGGTCTCTCCCAGGTGGAGTTGTCAGAGGCCACGCGACTCGATCGCGCGGCGATCAGCTTTCTTGAGCGGGCCGAGCGGGCGCCCGACCTCTCGACGCTGGTGCGCGTCGCGCGGGCGCTCGATAGGACACCGGCCGCGCTGCTCAAGGGCGTGGGTCTTGCGCCTACGCGCGGCGCCGGCAGGGGTGGTCGATCCGAGGTGGCAGGGCAGTCCGCCGAGCCTGGGACGCGCTTTGGGGCGAACCTGCGCGCGGCACGTACAGGGGCCGGGCTCTCCCAGGAGGTGCTCGCCTATGAGGCCGTTGTCGATCGTGCGGCGATCAGCGTGTATGAGCGCGGACGGCGCGAACCCAACCTGCGCACGATCTTGAAGCTGGCGCGGGCGCTCGGCTTGAGCCCGGTTACGCTGCTGGCCGGGGTCAAGTAGCGTCGTCTCCGGGGCACGTGGTCAAGCAGCGTCCGCTCCGAGGCAAGCGGGCCCGTTCGGACTGGTGCGTCTGTCCATGGCGAGGCGCGAGCGCGGCCGTGCTTAGAAGCTCAGCTCATCGGCGCGGATCGCCGCGCGCGTGGGCCGGTAGAGGTCGTCCTTGCCTCGTGCGAGGCCGTCCGCGAGCAGGACCTCCACGGCCGCTTCGACTTCGTCCAGGTCGGCAGGATCGGCCGGGTCGCGCTCGCAAGCCTTGACGATCTGCGCAATCGGCAGGCCGTTGCGACCTTCGCTCACGAGGGTGTGGAGGACGACGGCAGCCAGGGGGTCGGGGTCCGGTGCCGGGGCGGAATTCTGTGGTGTTTTCGCCACATGTTGAAACTACACTACGGATCGGTTGGATGTGGGCCGGGCGGTCTCGGCGATCACTGGCCGGCGGGCAGGATCCTGAAGCTGTTGCGCGTGGGCGCCGCGCCGGCGGAGCCTTTGAGGTTTTTGATCGCGGTGGGATCGTAGACGAGGTTTTCCTTGCAGGACCCGAAGTTGATCCCGCCGTTGCCGTCGATGTCGATGGCGCCTACGAGGCGGTTGCAGCCGTGGAGTTCGACGACGACGCCCGAGGATCCCTGTTTGTTGACCGCGTAGACCACGCCGAAGAATTGGCTGTTGCCGCCGAGCGCGAGCGTTCCATTGACGAGGACGAGGAATCCCGGGCTTGCTTCAGAGTTGCCGGTTCCTTTTTTGTAGCTCAGTTCGCAGGGGCCTTCCACGTAGGCAGGAAGACCGTCGGCCGCTTCCGGGCTTTCGGGGCATTTGCCGGGGGGATAGTAGGTGCCGGCGGATTCCGCCTGCTGCTTGAGGGCTTCGAGCTGGGTGGCAGAGAGCGTGGGGCTGGGGCTTCCGGGCCCTTCTGTGGTGTTAGGCGAAATCTGTTCCTTTGATTCGTCCCAGTTCTTACAGGGTTCCGGATGGGGCGCGGTGCAGCGCATGCTCACCTTTCCGCTCTGGGGCGCTTTGGGTCCCTGGGTGTTGACGATCGTCTTTTCGCCTTTGTTGCTGGTTTCAAACCAGTTGGCGGTGGCGGCATTTTCGGGGAAGCTCACGGCGACTTCCTGGCGGGAGACGAGGGTTACGAGCGTGACGACGTGGCACTGCACGACCCCCACCGAGCGAACCCAGAGCTTGCCTGTTTTCTTTTCGTCCCAGACGGGCGCTTCATGCTCTTTCGTGGAGTCGAAGTTGGGGGATCCGCCGAGGTCTTCGCGAACGTACGTAGTCCACCGGTTGGTGAGCGGCGATCCCCACGCCTCGGTCGCGGTGCCCGCCGGGCAGGTAGCGCTGCCGGCGGCCGGGTATCCCGCGTTCATGCTGGCGGTGGAGGGGCAGCCGTTCGTCGAGGTGCTCGTGGTGGGGGTGCAGGTCGGGAATTCTTCGCCGATTTCTTTGGTGCTCGGCCACTTGCGTGAGAGCTGGCCGACCTGGGCGTTGAGCGCCCCCTCGGCGAGGTTGAAGGCCGACTCGCTCGCCTGCTCGCTGGCGGAGGCTTTCTGCTGGCCGTCGGTGAACAGCAGAAGGCCGAGGCCGAGGCCCATGATCACCGTCAGCAGGACGATCGCCGCAACCAGAGCGACTCCCTGCTCGTCGCGTGCGTGCGACATGGCACGATCGCCTTTTCGACGGGTCATATCGGACATGTGATTTCGCTCGATTCCTTCGCGCTTGAGGATTCGGTGACTTCTTTGACTTCCGAGCAGGCCGACAAGCCGCCGGGGTTGGTGACTTCGAGCTTGAAGGTGTGATTGCCCGCGCTGAGCTTTTCCGGGCTCGTGTACTCCTGGGCGGTCGTTTCAAGCACTTTCGTGTCTTCCTTCCACTTATACGTGATGGCCAATCCGTCGGGATCGCGCGACGCCGAGGCGTTGAGTTTCACGTATTTGTTTTCCGTGGTGGCCGTGAACGCGACGTCCGGCAGGCGGTTAGCGTTGCGCAGCGACACGCCGCTCGTGAGCTGGCTTTCCCCCGGTCGGGGATGGCCAGGATTGACGTTCGTGAAC
The DNA here is from genome assembly GCA_035567355.1 of Solirubrobacteraceae bacterium. Taxonomy (GTDB): domain Bacteria; phylum Actinomycetota; class Thermoleophilia; order Solirubrobacterales; family Solirubrobacteraceae; genus Palsa-744. The sequence goes on along the minus strand of DATMPT010000049.1, from coordinate 644 downwards.
AGATTAGTCTCCACCGAGAGGATCTCTGGGGTTTCGTGAGCCGAGTAGGTGAACAGGGACTGGTTCGGCCGCCCGCCGATCTTGTTGGTCACGTTCTGGACGAGCTTGGTCGTGGTGCTCCAATCGCCCGCGGTCAGGTCGGGGCAGACCGTCGAGGCGGGGAGTTTCGGCGATTCAGCCGTTGTCCAGCGGCTGACCTGTTCCCATATGATCTCGTTGGTCGGGCTGGAGTCGTCCAGGCAGTAGCGCACCCTCATCGCGTTGTTCGCGTTTAGGCCGCTCGTGGCTTTCGTGGTGTCGACCGTCTGAAACGCGATCGAGTACGGTTCGGCTTCTTCGAGCGCGCCCGGTACGATCCCCTTGGAGGTCGTCCGCGCAATCACGTCGCGCAGCTGCCTCGAGAGGCGGTCGATGGCTGTGCGGGCGTTATCCTGATTTTCGTTGCGGAGCTGGTCGAAGCGGTTGTTGCTTTGAAAGACGTCGAGCACCGTCAGCGTCGTGCCGAATACGATGACGGTGATCGCCATCGCGACGAGCATCTCGACGAGCGTGAAGCCGCGCGTGTGCGGCGCGGGTCGTTGGTGAGGTCGGCGCGCGCTCATTCGAACCTCTTTGTTCGAGCATGATCTTTTTCCGAAAACCGG
>DATMPT010000048.1:0-4179 GCA_035567355.1 Solirubrobacteraceae bacterium | reverse complement strand
CCGTGACAGACAACGCACGCGGCCCGCTCCAGGACCGCCTCGTGGGATAGGAAGCGCACGACCTTGCTCCCCACAGGGGCATCGAATGTTCCCGGGTCATGCGCCGCGCTGGTAGCGAGGACCGAGATGCCGGAGCCGGGCAGTGCTTCCAAGGCCACATGGAGCAGGCGCTTGTCGCGCTGACGCTCGGTCGAGCAGGTTACGAGCACCAGCGGGTCGCCAAGGTCGGACAACAAGGCCGCTGTGCCCCCTGTGGCTGCGGTGGGTGGGCTCCAGTTCATAGGGCCCACGAGCCGAACGTTCGCCGGCCAGTCGCTCCGCCGGTACTCAAAGCCCTCGGCGGTCAGCGACAGCAACAAGGGGGGCGCTTCGAGCAGTTCGGTGAAGCGCGCAAGAGTCGGAAGACCGCGCTTGTCGCGCAACGAATTGATCTTCGGCATCACCGTCTGGAGCGAGATACGCTCGCCGGCGCGGCCCACGATCGCGTCACGCGCGACGCCAAGTGGACCGCGCATGGGGCGCAGGCCCGGACCAAAGGGTGGAGTGTCCTTGGATGGGAGCGGCAGCAGATAGGGCGAGTACATCGCCCACGGTAGGCCCGAGGCCTCCGCCACGGTCGCGGCTCCCCAGCAGTTGATGTCGACCAAAAGCACATCGGGTTCGCAAAGGGCGATCGCTCGCGCGAGATCTGGAGCCTCGTAGGCCGAGCGCTCCAGGAAGGTCTTCATCACCGAGCGAACGGCTCCGAGCGGCGAACGCTCGCGCCAGTCCTCGATTGGGATAGCCTCGATCGCAGGGTCGATCGCCAACGCTTGGATGCCGAGCCCTCGCACATGTTCGAGCTCCGAGGAGAGGGTGCACACCACCGTCTCTTGCCCTCGCCCGGCAAGTGCCGCGACGATCGGCACGACTGGATACAGGTGCCCACGGGCGGGCGAGGTGTAAGCGAGCAGGCGCATCAGCGCCGCCCCTGCTTGCGCGGCTTGGCGGACGCCGGTGCCGCGCGAGCCGGCCGGTCCGCCCGCGATGTGTCCTTGCCTGTCGACTGTTTCGGCGACTTGCCCTGAAGGGTGTCCTCTGTGACCAGCCGCTCGATCAGCTCCACCAGCGCCGCTTCGACCCGCGGCACGTCCAGCCCGATATCCCTCCGCAGGATCTTCCACACATACACGTCGCACACAGCCACCAGTTGCGCCAGGCGCCGTTCGCGCGTTCGCGCGGCGAGGTTTGCGAGCTGCGGCTCGAACGTGCGCATGACCCACTCTTCGTGCACCTCATGACCGCGGTCGACGGCACGCACGAGCGAGCCGCGGCGCTCCTGCCCAAACACGCGGACCACCGCGTCCCTGTAGGGCAATATGCGGATAACCGTGTCCCCGTAGCGCTCGTAGTGGCGAATCAGGTTGGCAACCGCGCCACGGACGTCTCCGACCGGGGCCTCGGCGCGTTCTTTGACCACGACCGAGCTCGTGCGATGAATGACAGCGTCGAGCAGGCCTTGCTTAGAGCCGAAATGGCGCAGCGCCGTCTGCTTGGTGACGCCCGCGCGCTCGGCCACCGACTCAAGCGACGTTTGCGTCCAACTATCTCTCTCGACCTCTTCGGTTGCCGCCTGCAGCAGCGTCTCGCGCGTGCGCTCCTGGGCCTCCGCGCGCGCGACCTTCTTGTAGGGACGTTGTTTTGAGTCATCCGCCAAGGTAGTCTTCAAGTGCCAATGTCGCGGGGACCGATGTGGCGGACTTTGATCGCCCAGGACAAGGTGCCTTCGCGAGGGCGCTATTGGAGGAGCCGTCGGCGTAGGTAAAATCGGCTGCGAACGGAAAACCGCCAGCCGGGCATGCTGGGGGTAGGACGATTGTGTTGGCTTGGGCATTGGCGCCTGCACCGGTCGAAGTGCCTGTGCCCTTCGGGATGCTCGTGCCGACCGTGAGCGACATAGTGAGGATCGAGGCGTCAGGCTCCAGAGGCACAGTGGGGATCGGGGGTATCGAGAGCACCAGGTCTTCCCCAAAGGGAGCTTTGTCGAAGGCAATCGTGCCGGTGAGCACGACACGCTCATCAAATGGGGTAAACCCCCGACCGAGGATCTCAATCGTCGGCTCGAGGTTGTGAAAGGGACCGAGAAAGAGCCACAAGGAGATGTTCTCGGTGATGAGTTGAGAGCCCGCCACGGCCTCCGCCAAGGCGTGTCCGCGGCCGAGCTCGGACTGCGCTGAGCAGCCGCTCGCGCCGAGAGCGCGCAGGCGCACAATCGAGCAGCTGCGCAAGTGGGGGATTTCGATGCCCAGTCCGGCCGGCATGCGCAGGACCGAACGGCGCACAGGCGAGGGGACGCCTTCAGAGCCGTCTTCGCTGAAGCGGATCGTGAGCTGCAGCCTCCCCTTGACTCCGAGTCGGTTGGGTGAGAACAAGGGCGAGATTGTGGCCGATGCACCCCACGCGCCTGTGATCGGCGGGGCACCAATGAGAAGCACTGCACAGGTCGCGCACAGCAGCGGCGTCACACGCCGTGTGTATCGCCGTGGCCCAGGTCGCATGTGTGAGCGCCTCGGGGCTTGTAGCCACATTGCTATCTGGGGCATGGAATTGTGGGATTGACGGTAAGCGTCGTGCCGTCGGCGAAGACGATCTCACCCTCGCTCGGAAAGCCGCCCGCAGGGCAGCTTTTGGGCGCGATCATGCCGCGCAGGTGGACCAGCGTGCGCTTGCCATGGACCGTCTCGTAATAGGCGACGTTCCTAGCGCCAAATGTGGCGTATGCGCTTTCAACGGAGGCCAAGGACGCTCCGGGGAGGGTCGCGATCGGAGGTATTTCGACACTGAAACCGATGCCATAAGGCTTGGGGGCGCGGACTTCCCTGGCGATTACAATGAGTTCCACGGGGACAGGGGCGAGGGCACTTGCATAAGCAAGCAACGTCAGGTGTCCGTGCTGAGGGGGACCGAAGAAAAAGTCGATCGTATAGGGCTCGCGAATCACGCTTTTGGGAAGCTCGACGAGCCCCACACCGCCACCGAAGCCGGCACGCGAGTTGGCCGGACAGCCGCCGGGACCGCGCTGCGCGAGCACCGCTGCGGAGCACGTTCCGGCACCACGCGCATCGATTCTCAAGCCCGCGGGCGCATAGAGCGCGAGCTTTGTGATCGGCGACGGTGGGGTGCCGGTGGTGGAGAGAAACCTGGCGGTGACCGACAGGTTGGTCGGAACACCAAGCTTGTCGGGTGTAAAGCTCTCATGTACCGCCAGCGTGTCGGCTGCCAAGGCGACGTCGGCGAGTAGAACACACGCACAAGCGATGAGTGCGATCAAAGGGGTCTGAGCTCTCAGTCTTCCCATCCCATCTCCCAACGAGCGCCTATGCCGAGGCCGCCGTTCATCGCCAGCGTGGCCAACCTAGAAATTCATCATACCGACAGTAACATGAATCTAGGGAAATGTCAAATGGTGCCAGCCGGTGGCGAGCTTTCCAACGAGGTCTTTGCTGGGGCCGGTCGTGTGGGTGTGTATCTGGCTGGCGCACATCTCTGGGTAGGCTCCGCACTTTCTTGGGTAGCAGCAGTGAGTGCCGGTCCCGAGCGGATCGCCTTGCGCAAGTGACTCCTCTCGCTCCCAACGTCCTCAGTCCGTTCAGACACGAAAGGTAGGCCCGACCATGACCACCGATCAAAATACAGGCCGCGTTGCGCTCATCACGGGCGCGTCGTCCGGCATCGGCGAGGCGACAGCACGCGTGCTTGCCGCCAGCGGCCACCGCCTCGCGCTGCTGGCTCGTCGCGCTGAGCGCATCCAGTCTCTGGCTGCTGAGCTAGGCGACGGCGCGATCGCGATCGAGGCTGACGTCACCGACCGCGACTCGATCGCCGCAGCCGCCGAGCGCGTGCAAAGCGAGCTGGGTGGCGCGGACATCCTCGTCAACAACGCCGGAGTGATGCTACTCGCGCCGTTCACCTCCGACCAGCAGGCCGAGATCCGGCAGATGGTGGAGGTCAACTTGCTGGGCGCAATGACCGCGACGGAGGTGTTCCTTGATCAGCTGCGTTACGGCGGCGGCGATCTGGTGAACATCTCCTCGGTGGCTGGGCGCACCGCGCGGGCGGGGAACGCGGTCTACGCCGCAACCAAGTGGGGTATCAACGGCTGGTCGGAGGCGCTGCGCCAGGAGTTGCAGCCCGATATCC
>DATMPT010000047.1:0-2842 GCA_035567355.1 Solirubrobacteraceae bacterium | reverse complement strand
ATCGAGGGCGCAAAGTAGGTTGCAACGGAAGTAGCACTCATCGCATGTGACCTTGCGTGTGGCTCGCTTGCTCTGCTTCGGCACTGACTCCCCTTTGCGTTGCGGCTGGACTGGAGGCAGGATCAAAGCACTGCCCGCCTCCTCCCTCAAGGGCCCCTGAGAAGCCTTCTCCGCAAATCGCAGGGAAAACCGCCTGCGTCATGATGGGGACATGCGCATCCTCGTTACCGGCATCAGCGGCTTTGCCGGCTCAGCGCTCTTGCCGCGACTACTCGATGAGGGCCACGAGGTGCGCGCCCTGGCCCGCGACCGCACCCGCGTCGAAGTGGCGCTCGGCTCGCTCGCGCTTCGTTCGAAGGATGCGGTGAGCTTTGAGGATTTCGAGCTCACGATCGGCGACACGCTCAGCGGAGCGGGCTTGCTTGGCGCGATGCGTGGCGTCGAGGTTGCCTATTACCTGATCCACTCGATGGAGCCATACGCGGGCGAGGCGGGGGGAGCGGGTGGGACATCGTTCCCCGCGCGCGAGCGTGCCTCCGCGGAAACGTTCGCACAAGCGGCGCGCGCGGCCGGGGTGGAGCGCATTGTTTACCTCGGCGGTCCGCTACCGCCGGCGCAGGGTCCACCGCCGGCGCCGGACACATCCGCGCGCGCCGCCACGGAGAAGGCAGGCTCACGTCTATCGCCACACTTGTCGAGTCGCAATGCGGTCGAGCGCATCCTGCTCGACGCAATACCCGACTCGGTTGCCTTGCGCGCCTCGATCGTGGTCGGCGCGCGCTCGCGCTCTTTTCGCTTCCTGGTACGGCTCATCGAGCGCATGCCGGTCTTGGCATTGCCCGCGTGGCGGCGCTTTCGCAGCCGCCCGGTCGACGAGCGCGACATCGTCGAGATGCTCGCCTCGTGTGCCTCGACAAGGACAGTCTCCGGGCGCACGCTCGAGGCGGGCGGACCCGAGATACTCACCTATGGGGAGATCGTGGAGCGCATCGCCGGCTTGATGATGCTCGGCCGCCCAAGCCTGGGAATCGGGGTAACCGTCACCCCGATCGCCGCCCGCCTGGCGGCCGCGATCGCGGGCGAGCGCCCGGAGCTGGTCTTGCCACTGATGGAAAGCCTGACCGCGGACCTCCTGCCCGCGGGCCAAGACGCGGCAGAGCTGCTGAATGTGGAGTTGCACTCCTTCGATGCGGCCGTCGAACACGCGCTGGGAGAGTGGGAAAAGACCGAGCCGCTGGCTGCTCGATGAGCACAGTCACGGCCTCGATCGAAATCGCCGCGCCTCCGAGCGAGGTGTGGGACACGGTGATGGACCCGGCCCGCCTGCAAGATTGGGTCACGATTCACCGCAAGCTGCGCCACAGCGACGATGGTGCCCCGCGTGCCGGCTATCGCATGGACCAACAAATCCACCTGAGAGGAGTCAGCGTCGATGTTCACTGGACTCTGGTGGAGTGCACCCCTGGCGAGCACGCGGTATGGGAAGGACGCGGGCCGGCCCGCTCCCGCGCCCTCACCGAGTACGTGCTGCGGGCGGCTTCCAATGGCTGCACGCGCTTTGACTATCGCAACGAGTTCCACGCCCCACTCGGCCCGCTGGGCGCGCTCGCAAGCAGGGCACTGGTGGGCGGTATGCCCCAACGCGAGGCAACCCATACGCTTGAGCGCCTGCGCGAGTTGATGGAGCACTGATCGTCCCGAATCCCCAAAAGCAACTTACGAGACTGCGAACCCGACACCCCATCCGCCAGGGCATCCGCCAGATTTTGGTTGATGGACAAGAGAAAAGGGAACCCGTACCCGGTAAATCGGTTGCAACTCGATGACAAGTGCACGGGTAGAGTCGCGAGTTGTGTAAGGTTAAGCGCTATAGACCGTGCAACTCGACCTTCGGGTTGCATTCACTCCCAGTGAACAGGACACAATCGTGACTGACTTCCTTGACGAGAAGCGCCGAGAGATCAACGACCGACTGGCGGAGCTCAAGCCCCTAATCGATGAGTACAACCGGCTGGAGGCGGCAGCGACGGCGCTGGCGGGTGTCCGTGGCTCGTCATCGGCTCCACGTGCCGCGGCGGCCGCACCGGCTGCCGCCGCACCGGCCAAGCGTGGTCCAGGTCGCCCGCGCGGATCCAAGAGTCGCACGACCACCGGCAAGCGACGCGGCCGTCCCCCTGGGCGTCCCAGGAAGACCGAGGCAGCTGCGACCGCCACAGCCACCACGGCACCCCGCCGCGCGGGCCGTCGCAAGGGCAGCGGTACCCGTGCCGCCCAGGCCCTCTCGTTCGTCACAGGGCAGCCCGGTATCACAATCCCCGAGCTGGCCGCCAAGATGGGCATCAAGCAGAACTACCTGTACCGCGTTCTGCCCGGTCTCGAGCAGGAAAAGAAGATCAAGAAGCAGGGCCGCGGCTGGCACCCAGCGTCCTAGTCTCGTCGTCTCTGGCGTCCTCCCCCTAGTGTGCCTAAAGCACACTGCGGTCGGTGCGTCCTTGCCAGGAACGACGATCCGTTGGACTGGCCGGGTATGACGAGGCCGATCCGTCGGATGGCATCTGATAAACGAGACGGCCGGGTTGCCTGTGCGACCCGGCCGTTTTTTGATTAAGCCCTGAATTCCCTCGGCACGCACGTGGGCGACGATCGCCCGCCCCATACTGCCTCGCGGGGCGTCCCGCGAGGCAGTATGACGTTTTCTAGATGTAGTTCCTGAGTAGGTTGTTCATCCGGGCCTCCTTGGAGGCTGGGTGGTGTCGAAGCCCCCAGAAACCAAGGAGGACACCGGATGAAGCTGCACGCTAACGCTGGGCTCAGTCTGAAGGGCCGTCAATTGCTGGTCGAT
>DATMPT010000046.1:0-5087 GCA_035567355.1 Solirubrobacteraceae bacterium | reverse complement strand
GCCGCGCCGCGAAGCCCGCCGCGATCAGCGCAAGGATCTCCACGGGCTGGGGCACGTCGGGACCACCCGCCACGCTGCGCGTCCAGATCACCCAGCCCACGATGAAAGCGATCGCCACCCAGCCAAGCGGCCGGGCCAGGGTACGGGCGCGCTCGCGTACCCGATCGGTGGTCCTCAGCTTGAGGAACGTGGCGCCGTGCAGCAGGCACAATGCCACCAAGGTCAGGCCTGTCCACAGGCCGTAGGGCGTGAGCAGGTCGAAGAGGTTGCCCGTGTACTCGTGGCTGGAGTCGATCGGCAGGCCGTTCAACAGGTCGCCGAGCGCGACGCCGAGCAGGAGCGGGATCAGGATGCAACCGGCCGTCAGCGCCCAGCGCCACGTCGCCCGCCAGCGGAGGTCCTCGCTCTTCTCCCTGAACTCGAGCGACACACCGCGCGCCATCAAGGCCACCAGCACCATCAGCAAGGCCAGGTACAGGGCTGAGAACATCGTCGCGTACCAGCCGGGGAATGCCGCGAACGTGCCGGCGCCGGCGACGACCAGCCACACCTCGTTGCCGTCCCACCAGGGCCCGATCGTGGCGAGCGCGCGTTTGCGCTCCTCCTCGGTGTGCCCGACGATCGTGTGCAGCATGCCCACCCCGAAGTCGAAGCCCTCGAGCACGAAGAATCCGACCCAGAAGACCGCGAGGATGACGAACCAGATCGTGTGGAGCTGCATCAGTAGCTCATAACTGGGGTTGGGGTCTGTGCGCCGGAGCCTGGTCCGCCGAGCCCGTCGTCGGGGTCGAGGCCCTTGCGCGCATAGCGGAGCATCAGGATCAGGTCGGCCGCGCCGAGCGCGATGTAGATCGTCACGAACGCGATCAGGCTGATCCAGATGTCGGTCGAGCTGACCGAGGGTGAGTTGGCGTTGACTGTCTTCATCAGCCCCTGCACGATCCATGGCTGGCGTCCGCTCTCGGTCAACAGCCAGCCCGCGGTGTTCATCACGAACGGCGCCACCACGGCGCCCAAGCCTGCGCGCAAGAACCACTTGGAGCGGTCGAGCGTACCCTTGTGGATCAGCCACGCTCCCCATAGCGCCAGCAAGGCGACCAGCGAGCCGAGGTAGGCCATTACGCGCATCGACCAGTACTGGATGAACACGTCGGGGATGTAGTTGCCCGGGCCGTACCTCTTGACGTCTTCCCTTTGCAACTGGTTGAGCCCCACGACAGCGCCATTCCAGGTCCCGGTCGCGAGGACCGAGAGCAGGTGCGGGATCGAGATCACCTGGGTGGGGGTCTGGTCGTTGTTTCCCCCGCCGATCTGAAAGACCGAGAAAGAGCACGGCTGGCAGTTACTCCACTGCGCCTCGGCCGCGGCGATCTTGGCCGGCTGGTAGGTGTTCTCGATCTCCCCGAGCTGGTTGCCCACGAACAGTTGCAGCAGGACCGCCGGCAGGAGCACGAGCACCGACAGGCGCGCCGTGTGGTGAAAGACCTCGGCGTCGCCCGGCGTGTCTGTGCGCCCCCCGTCATGGGGGGTGCCCCGGGCACGCAAATACCAAGCCGAGACCGCGAGCATCACCAGCGAGCCCGTCACCAGCGAGGCCAGGATCACGTGGACGTACCCCCACAGGAACGCCGGATTGGTGAACAGGGCCCACACGTTGTTCAGCTGCGGCTGGCCGTGGCTGTTCAAGACGTAGCCGACCGGGTGCTGCATCCACGAGTTGGCGGCCAGGATGAACATCGCCGAGAGCATCGAGCCGCCCGCCACCAGCCAGATGCAAGCGAGGTGAACACGCTTGGGCAAGCGGTCCCAGCCGAAGATCCAGAGGCCGAGGAAGGTGGACTCCAGGAAGAAGGCCGCGAGGCCCTCCATCGCGAGCGGGCCGCCGAAGACATCGCCCACGAAGCGCGAATAGGTCGACCAGTTCATGCCGAACTCGAACTCTTGCACCAGCCCCGTGACAACGCCCACGGCGACGTTGATCAAAAGCAAGGTGCCGAAAAAGCGTGTCGCGCGCCTGTATTGCGGCTGCTGGTTGCGGTGCCACGCCGTTTGTAGGAGCGCCACCAGGAACGCCAAGCCGATCGTGACCGGCACGAACAGGAAGTGGTAGATGCTCGTGGTGGCGAACTGCCAGCGCGCCAGGTCGTTGGTCATGCCCGATCGCCCTTACCCGGATCGTGGCTCCACGATCCGGTGTTGGAGGAGGGCTCATGCGCCCATGATCCCGTGTCGGGCTCGGGGTGCGATGGGAGCTCGCGCAGCCACGACCCCGCGTAATGCCCGTGGCGCGCCAGGAGCTCTGTGTGCGTGCCGCGTTCGAGCACCGCTCCGTGGTCGAGGACCAGCACCTCCTCGACCTCCTCCAAGCCAGCGAGCCGGTGTGTGATCAAGAGTGTCGCCCGGTCCTCGCGGGCCGCGAGCAGATCGGACACGATCGCGTCCGCGGTGTCGGTATCCAGGTGCTCGCCGGGCTCCTCGGCGATCAGGATCGGGAAGTCGGCGAGCAACGCACGGGCGAGTGCGAGACGCTGGCGCTGGCCGCCGGACATGCGCGCACCGCGCTCTCCCACCTCGGTCTGCAAGCCGGCCGGCAGCCCTTCGACCCAATCGAGCAAGCGCGCCTGGGCGAGCGCGTGGTGGCACTCGCCGAGTGTGGCCCCACGCCTTGCCAGGCGCAGGTTCTCCTCCAGCGTACTGTCGAACACGTGCGCGTCCTGGCTCACCATGCCCACCACGCGCCTCACGTCATCGCCCGCGAGCTCGGCGATCTCCACCCCGTCCAGCGTCACCATGCCGCCTTGGTAGTCGATGAGACGCAACAGCACACCGGCCAGCGTGGACTTGCCGGCGCCACTGGGACCGACCACCGCCAGACGCCGTCCCGGGCTCAGATCGAGGTCGATCCCGCGCAGCGCCGGGTGCGTTTCGCGCGGATAGGAGCAGCCGAGGCCACGCGCCCTGAGGGTATGGGATCGCTGCACGTTCGTCTCGCGCAGGCCTGGCCGGGCGTAAGAGACGTGGCCGTTTTGGGACTGGCCATTTGAGGCGTGCCCTTTGCGTGACTGGCCCCCGCACGGACGATCGTCCAGTGTCGCGAGCATTCGCGGATGCCTGGGCTCTCGCACAGGCGGCGGCGTATCGAGTACCTCCTGCACCCGCGCAGCGGCCCGCCGCACGCGCTGCAGCGTCTGGGTCGCGGCGGGCAATCCGCTGAGGAGCTCAAACGCCACCAGCGGGATCAGCGCGAGGCCCGCAAGCAACACTCCGTCCATGCGTCCCGCGCGCAGCGCCTCCACGCCGGCGATCAGCGATCCCCACATCGCCAGCCCGCAGCACAGGCTCGTCAGCCCCTGCCCGATGCCCGCCGTGCGCGCGCTCGCCTTGGCGATCCTTGTGAGGTCGGCGTCGTCCGCTCGCGTGCGCTTCAGCTGCTCGACCGCCACCCCGTTTGCAACGAGCTCCGGCGCCCCCTCGATCAGATCGACCACCGATGCCGTCAACCGCCCCCGGACCTCGGCCTGCTTTGCCTCGCCATGTGCGGCCAGCCTGCCGGTCAACCAAGGCACGAGCACACCTCCGGTGAGCAGCGCCACCGCCAGGATCAGGCCGGCCGCCGGCAGCATCCACGACACGAGCGCCACCGTCGCCACGCCCGCGATCAGCGCGATCGCGAACGGGGGCACCACGCGTAGCAGCAGGTCCTGCAACGAGTCCACGTCATGCACCAGCCGCGCAAGCAGCTCGCCGCCACGGAAGGCGGGCAGCCCGAGCGGGGCCAGCCGCTCAAGACGCTTGTAAATGCTCACACGCAGGTTCGAGAGCACCCGGAACGCCGCGTCGTGGCCGACCAGACGTTCGGCGTAGCGGCATAGTCCTCTACTCAACGCAAAGAACTGCACCCCCACGATCGCGACCGCCACGGCGGACTCCTGGGGATGCTCTGAGGAGCGCGAGATCAGCCACGCCGAGGTGGCGATCAGGCCGATCGCGGCCCCGGCCGAACCGGCGCCGAGCAGGGTGGCAAGCGCGAGCCGTCCCGCCGCTGGACGGGCAAAGGCGAGCGTCTTCAACAGCGGCGCTTGCGGGCGCTTCTCGCCGGCGCTCGGATCGAGCGCGGCGGGGAGGACCCGGTGCGTATGTGCGCGGATACTCGCGGCGGCAATGACTCGGTGCGTCCGTGCGCGGATACTCGCGGCGGCGATGGCTCGATGCGTCTGTGCGCGGATGCTCATAGGAGCGCCTCCACCGTGCCGCGCATACCTCCGGCCGTCGCGGGCATCTCAGCGGCCCCCAAGGTAACCACCCGGTCGGCCATCTCAAGCAACGCCTGCCGGTGCGCCACCACGATCGCCGTGCGGCCCGCCAACAGCCGTTGCACCGCTTCAAGCACCTCCGCCTCGGTCTCGCCGTCGAGGCTGGCGGTCGGCTCGTCGAGCAACAGCAGCGGGGCATCGCGCACCAGCGCGCGCGCGAGCGCCACGCGCTGGCGCTCCCCGCCAGAGAGACCTATACCCCGGTCTCCGAGCCTCGTTTCGATGCCATCTGGCAACCTGGACAGAAGACTCGCCAGTCCAACCGCATCGCACGCCGACTCTATCTCCTTATCTAAAGCATCCCGGCGCCCGATGCGCACGTTCTCGGCGATCGAGGCGGCGAACAGGTGGGGTCTTTGCGGGACCCATGCGATTTGCGCGCGCCACAAGCCGGGCACGAGCTCGGCCAGCTCGGCGTCGCCCACGCGCACCGACCCATGCTGGGGCGCGATGAAGCCAAGCAGCACGCTCAGCAGAGTCGACTTGCCACAGCCGCTCGGGCCGGCCAACGCCAATACTTCGCCTGCCTCAACGTCCAGGGAGACCTGCTCAAGCGCCGGCTCGGCACGGCCTTCATAGGCGACGGTCAGTCCCTCCACCTCGATGTTTGCTCGCCTCATATCAGGCACCTCGCGCCGCGTACCGCGCTTCATTCGCGGTGCCTCCAGCAGCGCAAATACCTGCTCGGCCGCGGCCATCCCCTCGGCGCTCGCGTGATAGTTGGCGCCCAGCTTGCGCAGCGGCAGATACGCCTCCGGGGCGAGCACCAGCGCG
>DATMPT010000045.1:0-2791 GCA_035567355.1 Solirubrobacteraceae bacterium | reverse complement strand
GGGGGTAGCGTTCGGCGTACTCGAGCGCCACCTTCGTGCCATAGGACACGCCGAACAAGACCAGCTTTTCATAGCCACCGGCCTGGCGCAGCGCCTCGATGTCCGCCACCGATTCTTGCGTCGTATAGGCCCTCCGCCTGGCCCCGATCTGCACAGCACAGCGTTCGAACGCTTGCCCAATCGAACCAAGCGCTTCGGCGCCTTCCAACGACGCGCAGGCCAATGGCCCCGAGCGCCCGGTCCCGCGCTGGTCGAACACGAGCAGGTCCCTTGTGGTGAGGGCGGCCGCGATCGTCTTGGCCATTCCCGCCGCCAGCGGTAGCGCCGCCTGACCGGGGCCACCCGCAAGCGCCACCACGGCCGCCTTGCTTGGTGCGGCGTGGGTGGGACTCGAGTCCAGGCGCTCCACGCTCAGCTCCACGCTGCCCCCGACCGTGCCGCTGCGATCCAGTGGGACGCTCAGCGCCGCGCACGAGAACCCGCTCGCGGCTTCGCTCGGGCACGGGGTGAACGCGAGCGCCGCTGCCGGACTCGTTTGCACCGTGGCGAGCGCCGCCGAGAGCAGCAGCGCGACGAGCATCGCTGTCAGGATCCGCCGCGGCACAGACTCAGACGTTAGCGAGAGATTCGCAGGGGTCCGTAAAGGACCGCTCGCAAGCCCGAGGGGATCGCGCTCGCCCTGAGCTCGCTCGCCTTGGGGGCCGTGACGTGCACGCGCTGGCCGGCGAGCGTGCCGGCGATCGTGCCGTGGGCATCGATCTCGATCGTGCCGTGGACGGCCGCCGATCCACCGATCCGCAGCGTGGCGCCGCCGGCCGTCACGCTGCCCGTCAAGGTCACCCCGGGGACGTAGGAGTAGCCGTGCAATGCGAGGCCGCGGCGATCGCTGCCGCCCCAGCCCGCTCGCAGGCCGCCGGTGCGAACCGGTTGCCCGAGCAGGTTTTCGCCGAGGTGTTCGAGCAGCGCGAGCGCCATCTGGCGATCGAAGTCCGCGAGCGTCAGCACGACCGCTCCCGCTGTGTGGCCCGCGGCACCCCGGTCGCCGTGGGCGAGTGGGGCTTCGGCGAGCTCGCGCGGGGGCAGCGGCGTCGGTAGCAATAGCTGGGGTGGCCTGCGCTGGGTGCACTGGCGCACGGGTTTTCCCTCGAATAGCGCTTGCAGGGCGTGCTGGGAGCAAGCGGTCGGGTCTGAGCCGAGCACCGAATGGCCCGTGTTGGGGACCACCAGTAGCTGCGCGTCCGGTATCTGGGCCGCCAGCTGCTGGGCGTTGGCCGTGGGCGTGCGCAGATCGTCCGCCCCGCTTAGGATCAGAGTCGGCACGTTCGGCAGCGGCCCCGTGCCCACTTCGGGGCTGCCCGGCGTGAACGGCCACGCGGCGCACGCTTGCGCGTCGCTCAACGCAAGGGCATTGGCGGCGGTGAACGGAGCAAATGCGCCGGCCGGCTGTTTGTGAAGCGCGGCCACGGCTTCGCGCAGGCGCGCTTTGGGGCTCGCCGAGCGACTCCACGGGAACGCGGTCTCGTTGCAAACAGTCGCGAAATAAAGAGGCGAGTCGAAGCCCTCGCTCAGGTTTTCTTCGCGGCCTTCCGGGTCGCCTTCGGCGCGCCTGGTCAAGCGCGCCAGGCCCGCGGTGTCGCCAAGCACGGCTGAGCGCACGGCTGCAGGGAATTCCGAGCGCAGGATCGGGTCGAGATCGCCCTCGAGCAGGATGCCGGCCAGGTCGTTCACGGAGACTTGCACGATGCCGGCCTTGCCTTCGCTGTCGATCACCCGCCCACGCAGCCGCCCGCCGCCGATGCGCTTCACCAGACGCCCGAGATCGCTCACGGGGTCATCGGTTGTGCCCGCGCACGCGCCTGCCCCGCACAGCTGGGCGAGGACCCGTGGGACTGCCGCGAAGCTCGTCTCGTCGAACGGTTCGGGGCCCGCGGGGGGGACAACCGAGTCGAGCACGAGCGCCTCGACGCGAGTCGGATAGGTCTGGGCGTAGCGCTCGGCAACCTTCGTCCCATAGGAGGTCCCGTACAGCACCAGCTTTTCATAGCCGCCCGCCTGGCGGATCGCCTCGATGTCGGCCACCGTGTCGGCCGTTGTGTAGAGACCACGCGTTTCGCCTATCTGCCCGGCACAGATCGCCACCGCGCCGGGCGAGCCACCGCCCGCGAGGTGTTCGAAGGCGGGGCAGGAGAGCGGATGGGAGAGGCCCGTACCCCGCTGGTCGAAGGCGATCAGGTCGCGGGTGGAGACGATCGGGCCGAGCACTTGCGCGAACTGGTTCAAGAATGGGATCGCCGACTGCCCGGGGCCGCCGGCGAGCGCGATCACGGCGTCTTTCGAGGAGCCCAGAGGGGAGAGGTGCCGGCGCATCGCCAGCGCGATCGTTCCCGGGATCGTGGCGCTGGGGTCGATCGGCACCACTAGGTGACCGCACGCCACGTCGTTGGAGTCCCCGCACGGTCTCCACGCAATCTGGGCCCGAGCCGCCGTGGCAGCCAGCATGGCGCACGCCACCGCTGCCAGGAGGGTGCGCACGATTGTCCTGACGGCTCGTTGCACCAGTCGGAATCTAACGGACCGTGTAGGCTCGCGCTCCAATGGCACTGGACCGCGAAGCGATCGCAGCTCCCGGCGCCCCCGCGGCGATCGGGCCCTACTCCCACGCGGTGCGCTGCGGCTCCCTGCTGTTCTGCTCGGGTCAGATCCCGCTCGACCCTGCCACCGGGGAGATCGTGGGGACGAGCGCGGCCGAGCAGGCGCGCCGGTGCCTCGTCAACTTGACGGCCGTTTGCGA
>DATMPT010000044.1:0-4503 GCA_035567355.1 Solirubrobacteraceae bacterium | reverse complement strand
GGCATCGGCGAGCGTGCCGAATCAGTCACGCTCGTCGCTCAGAATGTTGGACAGTACTGGTGGGCGATATACCTGTATGTCATCGTCACAACGGGCCTTGGCGCGCTGCTAGGCTGGGGCGTCGGCCACAAGATCGTTAGCGGCGGCCGCCTGAGCGTCCTGGCTCGACATTCGTGGGTGTATCAGCTCACACCGCGCAAGGCAACGGCATACCCGTGGGCCTTCGTTATGACGCGTGTGCAGCAGGACGATCGCGTTCTGCTCTACCGGGGCTTTCTCACCGCCTTTGGCCTCGCTGCCGATGGTTGTATTTCTTACGTAGTGCTGTCAGAAGCAAGCCGCTTATACATGTACCTGGAGAAACAGGCAGCCCGCACGAGTCGGATGTCAGAGTACCGCCGCATCGGAGCTTCTAGGAGCGCAGGGGTCGCCAAAGCCGGGATAGAAAAGGCGATCCTCGTCATTCACGGTCACGACATTGCCAACGTCGTTGTGGAACCGTACGAGCTGACAGACCAACCCGCATCAATGGCCGCGCTACGTGAGATGATCGATCGGATCGGCCAAAGCAGAATCGTGAAGGTGCCGCTCGACCCGCGGCATTCGTGAGTCGGAACCGCCGCACTCACGATCATACATCTCGCGCGAGCCCGCGGACGTGAGCCGCCAGCGTCGGCTGCGCTGGGCGGTCTGGCGCCGCCTGCTCCAAGGCCGTCGCCAGGTCGACGAGACGCGCCCGACCCGACTCACCCACCGGCGCTGCACGGTCTTCGCACAACGCCAGGAGACTTCGGAGCGCCGCACCGGTAGGCTCCTCAGGTGGGAGCGTCGCCAGTGCCCCTGTCAGGTGCTTGCGCGTGTACGCCCGGCCGGCGTCGTCGAGCTGCCCGGTGACGCAGCGATCCGCATGGCGTAGCACGAGCAGTGTGAGGGACGCGACTCGCCACAGGGGAGACGTGTCCTCGGTCGCCGCCAACACACGGACGAATGGCAGATGCCGCGCGAGCGACGCCGGGTGCGGCTCCCCGTCCCCTGCCTCGGCCTCATCGCGCACGTCCACAGGTCAGGCGCGCGGTTTGCCGAGGGTTCGTGCTTCGGCAAGGCTCATCGACTGCATGGCCGCGTTGTGCTTCACCTCTGGCAGGTGGGGCGAGTAGATCGTGAAGAACACCCGATCCGCACCCGCTTCGTAGCTCTCGCTCACGGCGATAATCTCGGCGTCTGGCGGGAGTCCGAGCGCGTCCCGCAACTCCGCGTGGGTGAGCCTGACGGAGGTCCACCGCTTGTCGAACCTGTCTGATCGCCGCATGTCGTGATCCTCACGCTAAGGCAGGACCACAGGGTAAGCCCCCGCACTGCGGCAGACCAGGGAGGGGTCCGCCCCGCAGCGTCCGGGGCCGTCTCCGTCCATCTGAGCGCCCGCCGGGACACATCCCCTCAACTACCTGGATTGCGGTGGCGCGTTGCAGTGGTGTGATGGGGCAGCTCGATTGGCTGCCCCATCCTGAGCCTCACCCGACCGCGCGGCGCCTCAGCCTGGGCAGGGGCCTCTCGTCGTTCTCGGCGCTCGCTGATCGCCCCCGCCGGCAGACAGCGCGCTAGTAGTAGTAGATGGAGGTGACCGCGAGGGTGGAGTCCAGAATCACGTGCGTTGTCGACTCGGGGTCGCGGAACATGGTATCGGTCGCCACGTACTGCTTGCCCGAACGAAACAGGTACAGTGCGGTGCTGAGCGCGTGATGCACCGAATCACGATGGTTGATCACGTTGATGGCCTGGCGGCACTTGGTCGTATCCGTTACGAGGACGACCGCTGTGTCCGGCACTGACGCCATCCTCACCGAATCGCGGAACGCGACAAAGGTGGGGGATGTGGCATGTTGGAGGTAGAGGTACTGCCCGATGAGTTGGGTCGATTTTGCGTCGGGTCCTAGGCAGGCGGGACCGGAGGAGAGCACGAGTGCAGTGTCATGCGTCGGGACCTGCGCTGCCGTGAGGCAGAGGGTCGCGATCACCAGGGTCGCAAGACGGTGCACCGGTTTCACGGAAGGCGGGAGCGTTGGAGTTTGAGATCTTCGGAGTGAGACAAATGGGGGGCTACGGAAGCGCGCTCGGAGCTTGATGACGTTCACCGCGCGGGCGAATGCGCAGGTGCTTACCGGCGGGACGCGCTCAGCAGAGCTGATAGTAGCGCCAATAGCACCGCCAGCACGGCAAAAAACACCACGAACTGCCACGCGTGCCCTCCGCGTGTTGCCCACTGGTACGTCACCGGCATTGCAAACAGCGCTGCCCCGAAGAGCAGCGTCCACACGGCAGGATGCCGCCGCGTGACGGCGACGGTCGTCTGCCGTAGTTCGCGCAACGCTTGTCGCATCACCACCTCCGCGAAAGTAAACGACGGCCAATGGGCTTCGATCTCAAGCCCACGTACAAGGGTCGGCCTCTGCTCCCTCGCGCTGCGCCGTCGCGCGGATCTAGTTTGTCCGCGTGGTCGCGCCGGGCGGCCGGACATCCCACTCCCGCGGGTATGCTCGGCCGGCGAAGGATGTGGCGGATTGCCAGGCCTGCTTCGTCGTCTGGGTGTCCGGGTCGCGGAACCAGGCTGGCGCTCGAAAAATCCGCCCCATGTCCCACTCCCATGTCACGTACTCCCCCGCTTCGTACCTCTCCTGAGTGGGGAATACGTGCTGACTTGTTACCCGGCCATCGTCGTTAAGCTGCTCGATCATGACCGCCTCCATCCCCGCTCGCGTTGCTAGCTCCTCATCTCCAAAAACGGGGACTCGCGCGATCCGTACTCGCTGGTAGTCGCGCTTCACCTTCATCAGCTTACGCAGCACGTCCAGCGCGAGGTCCGAGGCTCGGTCTACGACTCTGGGATCTTCCGCGGGCCCACGATCGTCCAAGACCTCCCGCGTCTCAGCGATAACACTGATCGCATCCTGTAGGCCCTTTGGAATGACTTGCCTCGCAGCCAGAATCAGCGCGAGATCGGTCGCTTTGTACGACTGCCACGGGAGACGAAACGGGAGGTAGCCACCGTTACCGGCAATCACGATTAGCTCGATCCTGATCAACTCGGCGGCCCCAAGAAGTCTCTCCAGTGGGCCAGCGGGCGCCGCCAACCACGGGCCCGTGGGCTGCCCAACATTCTGAGCAGAAATGCCCCCTAATGCCGGCACAACGAGCGTAAGCGACTGTTCTACAATCGCGGGCGGCGCTGGGGCAACAACGCTGTTGCTCACCTGCGCGCTTGCTACTTGCCTTTTTGCTTTCGCAATGCGCGATTCCAAGCCTATGCCCAGGATGGGCAGATTGAGTTCCTTAAGGCGCAAGTTCTCTACGTCGAACAGCGCCAGAATGGCTGCAACTGCTAGAAGCCCTAGGGACACGCTATCAAGGGGGAACGTGGGCCAAGCCATGTGTACGACAGCAAGACCCGCCGCAATGGGTATGATTGCCCGCTTGATCCGGCGCCGATGACGACGCTCCTTCGCAGAATTGCTCACTTCCGTGCTCGACGGGCCTAGAGCTTGATGACGGTCACTGTGATGTTCGGCCCCGTCCCATTCGACTCGCCGCCCGCGAGCTCGGCGCGTACCGACGCGGCCGCGAGCCCGGTGTACTTCCCCATCAGCTCGAGGGGATCTCCTACGGGGACGAGGGCCAAGTCGGTCGCGCCCCCGCTACGCTTGGCCCGGGTCCCTACTGCTTCGTCCACAACACCAAGATCGCTGTACCCGAGGAATCCGTCGTCGTGCCGGTGATGTAGCGCCCGGTGCTGCTGATGGCCGTGGCCTGCCCCTGCACATCCGGACCAAGTGGCAACCGCACGAGTCCTGACTTTGCAGTCCATACGAATGGGTATGCGGTCGTCGTAACCGGGCCGGGCAGGTTGCCTCCATAACCAACGACTTGATCCGAGTCGCTGATCGCCGTCGCGACGCTGTAGGTCGTCCCCGGCAGTCTGCCGAGGCTCACCATGCCGTGATCGGGCGTCCACTTGAAGGCGACGCCTCGGGGGCGGTACGCCGTGTCAGCAGGGCCGAAGGCATAGCCGACCACCGTACCGTACTTGTTCATCCCGTACGGCGTCGCGCCGACGATACCCTTCATGCCCGTGATCGCGCGGTACCCGTGCGAGTAGACAAAGCCATACGGCCCCCGCGTCCAGCTCCCGGCGATCTGCCCACGGCTGTTGACTGCGACGACGGCCGTTTCGGCACCTCCGCCAGGAATTGGAAAGAACGGTGTCATCTTATGTCCCGGCGCCCACGAGAACGCGTGCGGCGCTCCGAAATCAAGAGAGCTCATGCCGATTACCTGATCGGCGTCGCTGATAGCGGTCGCAAAACTCATGTTGTCGCCGGGAAGGTTCCCGAGACTCTGTATGCCGCCCGCCTTCGACCAGAAAAACGCGTGTCCTGGATCATCTCCGCTCAGCCCTACCACGTGCCCAAGATTGTTCACCGCGGCCGGCTCCGTACAGGTGTCACTCTG
>DATMPT010000043.1:0-5566 GCA_035567355.1 Solirubrobacteraceae bacterium | reverse complement strand
GGATCAGACAGAATCTCGTATGCCTCAGCAGCCTCCTTGAACTTCTCCTCGGCCCCGGGATCATGGGCGTTGACGTCGGGATGCAGTTCGCGTGCGAGGCGGCGAAACGCCTTCTTGACGTCCTGCTCGCCGGCGTCGCGTGAGATGCCAAGCACCTCATAGGGATCGCGGGGGGTCGTGGCGCTCATCGTCGGGAAGTGATCCTCATCGGGTACTCATCGGGTCGCGACAGCTGGTCGTCGCAACATCGGTTGTAGCGCCATCAGCGCTCGGCATAGGCGTCTTCGACGAAGCGCGAGAGCTCGTGGGCCGCCTCGCGTACCGTAGCGATCACTCCTGCGTAGTCCATGTGCACTGGACCAATCACCGAGACGGCCCCTAGCTTGCGCCGGGCAAGACCGTAGCCGGCCGCGACCAGGGCCAAAGAGCGCATTGCGGGAATCTCATTCTCACGACCGATGCGTACGTACACGTCAGACTCACCGAGGGCGGCCTGCAGGACGCTGAGCAGCGCGGCTCGGCGCTCGAGCAGACCCATCAGCTCGTTGATCTGGGTGATGTCGCCGATACCTGGGCTGGAAAGCAAATGGGCGGTACCGTCCACGTAGAGCGTGTCGTCTGTCTCGCAGGCGAGGCCACCGAAGGCCGGAGCGAGCCGGTCGACAAATGCCCGCTCGCTTACGCCAAGGCCCGGGTCCTCCAGGCGCTTTGAAAGCATACGCGCGCCGAGACCGAAGCCGACAAGACGCTCGTTGAGGTATTCCCCAGCCCAAGCCACCAGCCCCTGATCGACGGGACCGTCGAACGTGGTCAGCAGCTTGGAGACCCCACCGGTGGAGGTGATCACGACCACCACGACGACCTGGGGCTGCAAAGCCAAGACCTCGATGTGGCGGATCGTGGCCGCGTTCAGCGAGGGGGCGGAGACGACCGCCAAGAGGCTCGTGACCTGCGAGATCGCGACGCTCGTGAGGCGCATCGCCTCCTCGACCTCGCGCCGTGTCAGCGACAAGGCGAGCGGTCGGCTTGGCACCAAGCTCTGACCTGCACCGAGCATCCTGTCGACCACGTAGCGATGGCCCGCCTCGGTGGGTACGCGTCCTGCCGATGTGTGCGGGTGGGCGAGCAAATCGTGCTCCTCGAGCAAGGCAAGCTCGTTGCGGACGGTCGAGGGCCCGCAGTCGAGGCTGGGGTCCGCGGCGATCGTCTTTGAGGCCACCGGCTGGCCACTGTCCAGATGGTCCTTAACCACCTTGCGCAGGATCAGCTCCTGTCGTGGTGTGAGCATCGTTCGATTGTAAGCGCCGCCCGGAGTCCGGAGTGGCACCGTCTCAGAGCTGCAGCTCGGCCTCGGCGTTGCGGATGATTTGGTTGCCCGCCTGCTCGGCGACCGTGTCCACTATCACGCGACCGTCGCTTGCCTCGCGCACGGTGCCGGTGACTATGACCTCTTGCTCGGGCACGCCCATGCCGCGAAATTGGACGGACAGCCGCTTCAAGCTCTCCGGCCCGCCCGCAGCCTCCGTTTGGGCACGCGCGACCTGGGCCATCGACCACAGCCCGTGCAGTATGCGACCGGGCAAGCCGACCGCGCGTGCGAACTCCTCATCGATGTGGATCGGATTGAAGTCTCCGGATGCGCCGGCGTAACGAGCGGTCAGGTACTTATCGGGAGTGACCCTGACCTCGGGGATCTGTGCACCAACTGAAAGATCGGCCATAACGCTCAAACTCCTCGGACGATATTGGTCCAGGTTCCACGGCACACCTGCTCGCCGCGCTGGTTGACAGAAACAGTCTCGAACACGTAATAGCCGCGACCGTCGCGTTCTGAGATGTCCTTGACGGAGGCAGTAGTCGTGATCTCGTCGCCCGCGACGACGAGAGGCCCCCACTCGAACTCCTGGCCACCGTGGACCATCATCGCGAAATTCATTTCCACCTCGGGGTCGAACAGGAAGGGGGCCACCGAGGACGAGCTGTATACGACCGCGAACATCGGCGGAGCAACCACATCGGCGTAACCGATCTCGCGCGCCGCTTGCTCGTCGAGGTGGACCGGGTTGGTCTCGCCGACCGCACGAGCGTACTCCTTGATCTTCTCTCGACCCACCGCGTATGTGGTGGGCTCACAGGTCTTGCCGATAGCTTTGGTGTTGACTGGCACCGGGAAGGACTCCTTGTCAGCTTGGAGGGATTGGAACGATTGGCAGTCTCGCGGGTGAGGCCGCGCGGCAGTTTAGACCCTTCGATGATCGCTGGCGGACAGTCCAAGCCCTTAAACGCGAAAAGGCACCCCGGGGCCAAGGCGGCGGGATATCGCGTGTGACATCCCGCCGCCTCGCCACAGGCGCCAGAGCTGGCTTGCGGATGGCTAGAAGACGAGCTCGTCTTCGATCCCCGAACCGACACCAACGAGCTCGCGCTGCTCGGTCTCCTCGCTACTCTCGGCATTCTCGATGGAGCTCTCATCGCCGGTGGAGCCATCGGATCCACCGTGCTCGCCGCGCCCGTCGAGGAATTGGACGCTGTCGGCGACGATCTCTACAGCCTGGCGTTTGTCGCCCTCGGGAGTCTCCCACTCCCTCCACTTGAGGTGACCGTCGATGGCGATGCGCCCGCCACGGCGCATGTAGCGGTGAACGGACTCACCCACTGGACCAAACACGCTGACGTTGAAGAAATTGGGCTTCTCCGTGTACTCGCCGGCGGAGCTCTTGCGGATCCCATTACAGGCGACCCGAAGGCCACAGACCGTTGAGCCGGAGGGTAGGGCCCGCAACTCAGGGTCACTTGTGAGGCGGCCAATCAGAACTACGCGGTTGATGTTTGAGTAGGACATGGTGTTCTCCTTTTGCTGTTGGGCTCGCCCCCCGTTGAAGCTAGGGGATACTTAGGACGGCTTTTGGCGCAAATGACCGAAAACCGTGTTTTTGCCCCCGTTGGTGGGCTTAATCAGTTGGTTGCGGGAGCGCGTTTAGCGGCACGACGACGACCTGCTCGGAGGCACGCGCGTGCTCTATGGCTCGTTCAAGAGGTGGCCTGACGGGGTCGTCCACGAGGTAGAGCACGCCCGCAACCCAGCGACAACGCGCCCAGGCACGGCAGATGCCGGCGAGTCGCCGGGGTGACTTGATCGTGAGCTCAACCTCGACGGCCACCGGCAGACTGTGCGCATCGCTCGGCCACAACACGAGATCTGGATAGTGCACGCCGCTTGCACCCGTCTCGGCCCAGCCGACGGCGGCGCTGGCGAGCGGTCGTCCGAGGTCGCGTTCGTCACGGCGCAGCTCTCGCTCACCGACGAGTCGATGATCGGGATAGCAAAGCTCCAGCCCGGCGGCGACCATGGCACATACGGCCAAGTGGTGGGCCCCACCGGCCGAGAGCTCACACCGTTTGATCCCATGAGCTTCAGATGCCCTTAGTCCAGCCCGCGTGACCGTGAATAGAGCGGGAGCCTCGACGAACAGCTTATGCCGTGAGAGCAAGCCTCGGCGTTGCAGGACAGACAGACGGCCACGGGCCGAGGCCGAAGAGACCCCTAGCCGTAGCGCGAGCGCCTCGGCGGTGATCGCCCCCAAAGAGGCTGTCCAGCGAACGACATCGAGTTGCTTGGGCGTGTGGTGATGAACCTGCTTTCGCATGGTGATCTCCTTCTTGCTTGGATGGATGGGCGTGGTTTGGATGGATAGGCGTGCGTATTAGGCAGGTTGGGCTGTCGGTGGACCGGCTGGAGACCGATCCCCGAGAGCCTTGAAATGCCGGCGAGATCAGGCTCGGGCGACGACCCAGCCAGACGTGGATTCAGCCGCGAGCCGCGATCGACTTGCGGGACTCCGGTGCAACGGATGAGAAGACCTGCATGAGCCGCGGCGTGTCTTCAGCGCCCAGCTCGATTGCCGCCGCCCAGCCGGCCGGCAAGCCGCGAACCTCCTCGGGCGACAACCGCGCCACGGTCGTGCGAGCGCGCGTCCAGCGCCCGTCGTTGCTACGCGAGGTTCGCCACACCCCGCGACTGCCGCCGAGCCGCGCAATCAATTCAGCCGACTCGGGAACAACCTGGCGGTGGGCAATCAGCGAGGAGAGGTTGCCGAGCACTTGCTCGAGCAACCGGCGATGACTGTCCAGGCGTAGGTCGGAGAGCTCTTGGGTTCCCAAGAGCAGGTTGATGCCGGCCGAACGCGCTCTGCCGAACAGGTGGGCGACTTGCTCGGCGGCGATCGCAGCGAACTCATCGATCACCACCACGGTGGGAACCGGAGCGCTTTGCAAGGCGGCGATCGTGGTTTGCAGATCCTGCACGATCGCCACGCCGAGCATGTGGGCGAGCAATGGCCAAGCGTCGGCCTCCAAGGCGAAGTAGACCACCGCCCGCTGGCGGACGGCGCCCAAGAGGTCGAAGGTGTCGGCACCCGGTGTGGCAGGATCAAGCCAAAGCGCCATGTCTGACTCGACCATGATCGCGAGCCGGTCGCGCACACCGCTGAGGTCTGCTCGTGCGCGTTGGGTGAGCGAGTGTAGGTAATCGGATGTAGCGCGACCCTGCTGTTCGGGTAGCTCACTCGAGAGCGCGTCCAGGTTCGAAGGGTCGAGTAGCTGGACGAGGGCCTTGAGACTCGCTACCTCGCCCGCGCCATGCAGGACCCGCACAGCGTGTCCGAGGTAGCGCTGGGCCTGGCGCTGGTAATGAGGCTCGGTGAACAGCTCGCCGGCGAGCGCCTTGTCGGCGATCTCGCTAGGGGAACCATGACCGAACGGGTTATAGACAGAGGGCCCTCGTGGAGTCCATTCCAAATAAGAGCGTCCAGCTCGCCGGGCCGCCTCGGCGAGTTGTTCGCGCATACGCGCGTCGCCCTTGGGATCTAGAACGACGGCTCCCAAGCCCGCTTCGATGGCTCGGGCGGCAATCCAGGTCTCGGTGACCGTCTTACCCGAGCCGGTAGCGCCAACGACCAAGGTGTGCCTGCCCCCCTCGTTCACGCCAAAGGGAATTGAGACTTGCTCGCGGGTGTCGGTGCGCCCGACGCTCATACGCTCGCACGACAACGCCGTCTTGGGCATTGGGCCGAAGCGCTCGAAGAGAACGCTCGTGATGGTACGAATCGCCACGATCGGACCGCGACGCGCGTCGGCTGTTGTGGCCAGGTCGCCGCCCGTCGTCAGGTCTTCGCGATGCCAATGGTGTCCGCGCACGGCGGCGCACAGGGCGGCTGCCTGGAGCGTGAGTGCCCAGCCGGCGAGCACTGAATTAGCGAAGGCAAACAGCGCGAATGCCACCGCTGCCCACGTCCAACGTAGATGGTAATAGCGCATGAGCCTTGCCGCGAGCATGCCAACAGCAAGGCCGATCAGGACGTGCAGCGTGGTGGATGTTAGCCAGCCAACCAAGTTGGCCAGCGGAGCCAAAGGATTGACAGGGTGTTCGGTGGTGAATTCGGACGGTCGCATAAACGCTCCTTGGGGTGGGGCCGGCGAACCGGCCCGGGTTAACGAGAAAGCGGCGGGCCATATGGCTCGCCGCTGTGGTGCGTGACGGACATCAGCCCGACAAGTTCGGTGGAGA
>DATMPT010000042.1:0-8178 GCA_035567355.1 Solirubrobacteraceae bacterium | reverse complement strand
GTGAGCGGGGGTGCGCGTGGAGGTCAATTGGTCGTCACCGTGCGTGGTCGCGGCCGCACCGCTACCACCGTGCAGGTTGCCGCCCGTTCGCGGCTTGCGGTTTCCTTGCTGCTCCCAGCACAGCGGCACGGCCAACGCCTGCGAGTGTGGGGGGTAGCGTTGACCCGAGGCGGACAGGCGGGCCGCGTCGCCACGGCGAAGGGCCGGGTGCGGTAGTCCTTCGCACCGTCGGCGCCTGCCTCCGTGGCAGAGTACCCGCCTGGCACGTTCACGAACTGGTAGTGAAGCGTTGCCGCTCGCGTTGGTCCTTGGCTTGGGTTGCGCGTAGAGTCGGGGTCGTGCGGATCGTCAGCCTCGTACCCCATGCCACCGAGCTGTTGTTCGCGCTCGGACTTGGGCCCGAAGTGGTCGCCGTGACACACGAGTGCGACTACCCGCCGGCTGCCACGGCGGTCGAGCGGGTCACACGCGATGTGCTGGGCGCCGGCCTGGGCGCCGCGGAGATCGATGCGGCGGTCCGTGAGCGCACGCTGCGTGGCGAGGCCATCTACGAGCTCGACCGGGAGGCGATCGTCGCGATGAGCCCGGATCTGATCGTCACGCAGGCATTGTGTCCTGTGTGCGCGGTCTCCTATGTCGAGGTGGCGGAGCTAGCCGCCGGGATGCCCTCCCCACCCCGGGTCGTCTCGCTCGACCCACACACGTTGGAGGAGACTCTGGAGGATGTCCAGACGCTCGCCGTGGCCACCGATCGCCGCGAGCGAGGCGCTGAGTTGGTGGCTGAGCTGAACGCGCGCATCGATCGCATCAAGCTCGCGGTGGATGGGCAACCGCGCCCGCGTGTGGCGGCGCTGGAGTGGCTCGACCCGGTCTACGTCGCCGGTCACTGGACCCCCGAGCTCGTCGAGTTGGCCGGCGCAGGAGACACGCTGGGCTCGCCCGGCCGGCCCTCGGCCACGGTCTCATGGGAGGCGGTCGTCGATGCCAAGCCCGAGGTCGTGGTGGTGATGCCCTGTGGCTATGACGCCCTGCGCGCCCACGCGGAGGCTCTGGCCTACGCGAGCGAGCTAGCTGCCCTGGGTGCGCGGCGAGTGGTCGCGGTAAATGCCTCCGCCTATTTCTCTCGTCCCGGTCCACGCCTGATCGACGGTTTGGAGCTGCTTGGGCACATCCTGCATCCTGGGAGCATCCCCGATGCGCCCAGCCGCGGGCAACACGCGAATGTCGATTTGGTTGACGTACTCCCGTGGCCCGCGCGATGAGCCTGGGGGAAGGGAGGGCCCCGGCACCGCTACCGTACGCCCGTGCGGATAGCTACCTGGAATGTGAACTCGGTCAAGCGGCGAGTGCCGCGGTTGCTCCCTTGGCTTGACGAACGCCGCCCGGACGTCGTTTGCCTGCAGGAGACCAAGCTCGCCGACGAGGCATTCGAGCAACTGCTCGGCAGCGAGCTCGCCGGACGCGGCTACTCGGTTGCCCTTCACGGTGAAGCGCAGTGGAATGGGGTGGCGATCCTCTCTCGTCTGGGGTTGGAGGACGTCGTGGCCGGAATCTCCAATGCGCCCGGCTTCCCGCATCCAGAGGCACGTGCGGTGTCCGCTACATGTGGCGGGATGCGGGTGCACTCGGTGTACGCGCCGAACGGACGGACCCCCGATTCCGAGCACTACCAGTACAAGCTCGCCTGGCTGGCGGCCTTGCAAGAGATGCTCGGCACGGGTGCGGCGGCGGCAGTGGTATGCGGAGACATGAACATCGCGCCGACCGATCTCGACGTGTTCGATCCCGACGCCTATGCGGGCCAGACTCACGTCACGCCACGGGAGCGGGCGGCGCTGGGCGGTCTGCAGGCGCTGGGGCTGCGAGATGTCGTGCGCGACCGCTGGCCGCGCGAGCGCATCTTCACCTACTGGGACTACCGGGCCGGGATGTTCCATCAAGACCTCGGGATGCGGATCGACCTGATCCTGGCCGCCCCCACCGTTGCCGGCAGGGTGAAGGCGGCGTGGGTGGATCGCCATGCCCGCAAGGGTCCCGGTCCGAGCGATCACGCTCCCGCGATCGTCGACCTGGACGAGGCGCCGGACGGAGACATCGGGCCGGTTGTGCCGCCCCCGTCCGCTCCTGCTGCCAAGCGGGGCGCGGTCAAAGTGCCCCAGTCAGCGTGACCGCCCGGAGCTAGGAAGAGCGGGCGAACAGGCGCAGGAACAGCAGGAACACATTCACCACATCCAAGAAGATCCCGGCGGCCAACGGGATCGCTTCATCTGTCCCCGCCCGCCGCAGGCGGTTGAAGTCAACCACGGTGTACAGACCGAAGATCAGCAGCCCAACCAGCGCATAGACCGTGTACAGCGCCGGGATGCGCACGAAGATGAGCACGATCCCGGCCACGATCAGCCCCAGCAGCAGGAAGAAGAGCGTCCTATACAGAAACGAGAGGTCGCGGCGGATCGCGTAGCCCCCGGCCCCCAGCCCACCCACGAACAGGGCGGTAGCCCCAAGCGCCTGGCGCACGGCCGTCGGGTCGGTGGTGGAGTAGTAGTTGACGGTCGTCGAGATGCTCGCGCCGAGCAACAGGCCGAATGCGAACAGCAGCGTCAGCGCAAGGCCATGCTGGCCGCGGGCGTTGGCCACGTTGAGTCCGACCAGGCAGCCGAGCGCCACAAGCCAAGCGATAAACCAGCCGGCACCGCCCATTTCGCGCGCCACGTACACGCCCAGCGCGGCAAACCCCACCGTCACCGCGACCAGTCCCATCACTCGCCCGAACAGCGTTTGCGTTCGTGCCGGAGCTCCCTGTGCCGCGTAGCCTTGCGTGCTCATGCGGTGATCGTAGGGGCTTGCCCGGTGTTCTGGCAAGTCAGGCGCGACGCGGACGGTGCGCGAAGCCGGGCGGGCGGCCCTCGCCGGGTCGGCACATCCAATTTGATGTTGGAGCCGGACGGCACATGTGCCGTCCGGCGGGGCGGTGCATGCACCGCCCCGTAGCAGGGCCGCATGCGGCCCTGCTGGCCGTGGCGCATGCGCCACGGCCTCCCCAAGGGAATATTGGACTGGCGTGAGCGAAGCTCAGTCGATCAAGCGCTTGCCAAGCCGCCAGATGGCGATCCGCCACATCGCAAACGCGAACACGAGCAGTACGCCCGCGTGTACCAGGTCGCCGGGCCCGAGATGGCCGAGCGAGGCGTCGCGCACGAGTTGCACGCAGTGATATAGCGGATTCACCTTCGCGATCGTGCGCAGCACGGTAGGCAGCTGGGAGACGGGAAAGAACGTCCCCGCGACGAGGAACATGGGCGTGAGCACGGCGCTGGTTATGTAGTTGAAGTTGTCGATCGTCTTGGCCACCGCCGCCACCGTCACGCCGAACCCGGCGAAGCCGAAGCCAGTGACGAAGCCGATGAGGGGCACGAGCAGCATCCCCGCGGTCGGTTCCAAGCCGAAGGCGATCCCCACGAGCAAGGGAGCCATCCCGTACACGCCCGCCCTGATCGAGATCCACAGGATCTCTGCGGTGACCAGCTCCTCGACGTCCACAGGTGCGGCGAGCACCGCGTCGTAGGTGCGCTGGAACTGCCAGCGGATGAACGTGTTGAACATGCCCGGGAACGCCGAGGAGAACAAGACCGCGGTGGCCACCACCCCGGTGGCCACGTACTGCACGTACTTCACGCCCGCCAGGTGGGGCAGCAGCGAGCCGAAGCCCAGCCCGAACGCGAGCAGGTAGATCGTCGGCTGCACGATCGAGGAGAACGTGGTCGCCTTCCAGTAGCGCCCAAAGATCGCCACGTCGCGGCTCATCACACCGGCCAAGGCCGCCGGTTCGAGCCTGCGTATGCGTTGTGGCTCGGCTTGACCGGCCGGGGCCCGTGCAGGCGTGCTCATAGGGGCACCTCCCGCGCGCGCACGCGCGCACGCGCAAGTCCCCCTCTGGCGCAATCCACATGCCGGCCCCTCGTGAGGCCATGCCGGCCCCTCGTGAGGTCATGCCGGCCCCTCGTGAGGCCATGCCAGCCCCTCATGTGGCCATGCCGGCCCCTCATGCGAGCGAGCTCGCTCACTCGATCTCCTCTCCGGTCAATGCCACGAAAGCATCCTCCAGGTTGGCGGGGCGGCGCACGCCCTCCGGAGCCATCCCGTCGAGTGTCTCGGCTCGCATGATCGCGACCGCCGGTCCGCTGCGACGACTCGACCAGCCCTTCTCCGCGGCGACGTCACTCACTTGCGCCAGGTGCTCGGGTGGGCCGTATACCTCGACCACCTCTTCGCCGGCGTGGGTCTTGACCAGCTCGGCGGGCGTGCCCTGCGCGATGACCTGGCCGTGGTTCATCACCGCGACCGTATCGGCAAGTCGCTCCGCCTCCTCGATGTAATGCGTGCTCATCAAGGCCGTCACTCCGCTGCTACGCAGCTCGTCGATCAGCGACCACAGCTCTTGGCGCACCTGTGGGTCCAGACCCACCGTCGGCTCATCCAGTAGCACCAGCCGTGGACCATGGATCAATCCCCTTGCGACCAGCAACCGTCGTCGCATTCCGCCGGAGAGATCCCGCACGATCGTATCCGCCCGTGGCACGAGGTTTGCGATCTCGAGCGCCCGCCTCACAGCTGCCGCGCGCTCGCCGCGCGCAACTCGATACAGGCGTGCGTATACCGTCAGGATCTGCCGGCAGGTGAGCTCCACATCGAGATTGTCGAGTTGCGGTACTACCCCCATCTCGAGGCGCGATTGCTTGGATTCGCGTGGCAGCTCATAACCCAGCACGGAGAGCTCGCCCTCGTCGGCGATCGTCTGCGCGGTGAGCATCCGCATCGTCGTCGACTTGCCCGCCCCGTTGGGCCCAAGCAACCCAAAGCACACTCCCGGAGGGACCTCCAGGTCCAGGCCGTTCACGGCCACGATCGAGCCATAGCGCTTGACGACGCCTTTCAGCGCGATCGCGGGTTCACCGCCACCTGTGCTCTTCGTGTGCTCGCCATTGCTCACCGAGGGCATCCTCGGACACTCTACGAAGGCCTTCCCGGCGCCGCGTTTCGGTAGGACGCATCACCCGATCCAGATGATGTTCCCTTCCCATGCACCTCATAGCGTTTCGGTCAAACCTTTCGTTCCACCAAAGGAGTCATCATGGCCGATCAACCTGTGTTCGTATTCCTCGCGGCATACGACGATGCCGGCGAGGCCGAGCTTGACTACGAGGCCGTCTTCGAGCTGCACGCCGCCGGGGCGATCGGCACCTTCGACGCCGCCGTGGTCGAGAAGGACGAGGGCGGCAAGGTGCACGTGCACAAGACCGAGAAGCCGACTCAGCACGGCGCCTGGACGGGGATCGCGGTTGGCGCGATCGTGGGCATCCTCTTCCCGCCCTCGATCATCGGCGGGGTGATCGTCGGTGGAGCCGCCGGTGGCGTCGCCGGGCATCTCTGGCGTGGCCTCTCGCGAGGCGACCTCAAGGATCTCGGCGAGCTGCTCGACGAGGGCCAAGCCACCCTGATCGTGATAGGGCGCTCAAAGCTCGGCGAGCAGATCGAAAAGGCGGCCGCCCGCGCGCGCAAGACAACCGAAAAGGAGCTGCAAGCCGACGCGAAGCAGCTCGACGCCGAACTCGACAGCGCGGCCAAGGACCTCTCACGGGCCTGAGCGACCGCGCGACAAAAGCCCTTCGATCGAGCGGGTCCCCTCGCCGGGGCGGTAGTCAAGGGCATCTGGGCCGGTAGCCTGCACTGGCGATGTCAATCAGTGTGAAACTCCCGGACGGCAAAGCCCTGCAGCTGCCCGACGGGGCAAACGGTGCGGATGCCGCTGCCGCCATCGGTCCGGGCCTGGCCAAAGCGGCGCTTGCGATCGAGCTGAGCCACCTCGATTTTGACGGGGACCCGCCCGTGAGCGGTCAGGTCGAGGTGCGCGACCTGGCAAGGCCGCTACCCGACGGAGCCCAGGTCGCGATTCTGACCGCCAAGAGCGGCGAGCCCTCGCTTGCACTAATCCGCCACGACGCGGCACACGTGCTCGCGAGCGCGGTGATGGAGTTGTGGCCCGGGGTGAAGATCTCTATTGGCCCCGCGATCGAGAACGGGTTCTACTACGACTTCGAGTTCCCCGAGGGCGTCTCCATCTCAGATACCGACTTCCCCGCGATCGAACAGAAGATGGCCGAGCACATCAAGGCGGGTGAGGAGTTCATACGGGAGGATGTCTCCGTCGAAGTGGCACGCGAGCGCTTCGTGGCCGAGCGCCAGGACTACAAGGTCGAGTTGATCGACGATCTCCTCGAGGCCGCGCCCGCGGGGCGGCCGCTTCAGAGCGTCTCGCTCTACACCAACGGCCCTTTCACCGATCTGTGCCGTGGCCCCCACGCGCCTA
Organism: Solirubrobacteraceae bacterium; assembly: GCA_035567355.1. GTDB lineage: Bacteria > Actinomycetota > Thermoleophilia > Solirubrobacterales > Solirubrobacteraceae > Palsa-744. The sequence continues at coordinate 1,811 of DATMPT010000042.1, read as the reverse complement.
CGACCAAGACAGTCGGCGCCTTCAAGCTGCAGTCCCTCGCCGGCGCTTACTGGCGGGGGGACTCCACGCGCACGATGCTGACCCGCATCTACGGCACCGCGTTTCATACCAAGGCGCAGCTGGAGGAGCATCTCGAGCGCCTGGAGCAGGCCGCCCAACGCGACCATCGCAAGCTCGGGCGCGAGCTCGGCCTCTTTCACTTCTCAGACGTCTCTCCCGGTGCCGCCTTCTGGCTACCGGCGGGGACCGGGATGTACAACGCGCTCGTCTCGCTCTCGCGCGAGATGGGCTCCGAGCGCGGCTACCGCGAGGTGAAGACCCCGCTGATCTACGACGCCGAGCTATGGAAGACCTCCGGGCACTGGGGCAAGTACAAGGAGAACATGTTCACCGTCCAGGTGGAGGAGCGCGAGATGGGGGTCAAGCCGATGAACTGCCCCGGTCACGCCCACCTCTTCAAGAGCGCACGGCATTCCTACAGAGATCTCCCGGTGCGCTACTCAGAGCCCGGGCTCCTGCACCGCAACGAGGCCTCGGGCGTGCTGCACGGCTTGCTGCGCGTGAGGCATTTTGCCCAGGACGACGCCCACATCTTCTGCACCGAGGAACAGGTTCAAGAGGAGGTCGCGGGCTGCTTGGAGTTCGCGTTCGCGACCTACCGCCTGTTCGACTTCGATGTGCGCCTGGAGCTCTCCACGCGCCCTGAGCAGCGAGTCGGAGACGACGAGCTGTGGGATCGCGCCGATCAGGCGCTCGCCGATGCGCTTGACTCCCAGGGGCTTCAGTACGAGCTCAACCCCGGTGACGGCGCCTTCTACGGTCCGAAGATCGACATGCACATGACCGATTCGCTCGCGCGCTCATGGCAGCTGGGGACGGTGCAACTCGACTACAACATGCCTGAGCGCTTCGAACTTGCCTATACGGGCGCCGATAACGCCGAGCATCGCCCGGTGATGATCCACAGGGCCCTGTTTGGCTCCTTCGAGCGCTTCATCGGCATCATGATCGAGCACTACGCCGGAGACTTTCCTCTGTGGCTGGCGCCGGTGCAGGCGATCGTGCTGCCGATCTCCGAGCGCTCGAGCGACTATGGCAAGAGTGTGCGCGAGCGCTTGCGAGTGGCCGGCGTGCGCGCCGAGCTGGACGAGCGCGGCGAGTCGATCGGGCGCAAGATCAGAGAGGCCGAGCTACGCAAGATCCCCTACATGCTGGTCGTCGGCGAGCGCGAGGCCGCGGACGGGACCGTGTCTGTGCGTGAGCATCGCGGCGGGGATCGTGGCAGCGTCGGGGTGGCGGAGCTGGTTGAGAGTCTTCTGGGCGAGGTCCGGGATCGCCGCGAGCACGAGCAGGTTGGGTGATCGCGCTACCGAGGTCAGGAACAGTCCAATGCGGTGGCCTCAAAAAGACCTTGCGGACCGTCCCGCGACCGCTATACTCGGCCGCCTTGACGTTCGCAATCCATTCACGGCGCAGCGCCTAGCTTCGACTTGACGCGCACCCCCACAAGCTAGTGGCTGTTCCACGCCGGTTCGACCGCAGGCCCCCTGAGCGGGACCTCACGAGGATCAACGAGCGCATCCGCGTGCCCGAGGTGCGCGTGATCGACGACGAGGGCAACCAGGTCGGGATGATGAAGACACCCGACGCGGTCAAGTTCGCCCAAGAACGCGACCTGGATCTCGTCGAGGTGGCGCCCGAGGCCAAACCGCCCGTGTGCAGGGTGCTCGACTACTCCAAGTACAAGTACGAGCAGGCCCAGAAGGTCAAGCAGGCGCGCAAGCACCAGCAGCAGATCACGATCCGCGAGA
>DATMPT010000041.1:0-6605 GCA_035567355.1 Solirubrobacteraceae bacterium | reverse complement strand
CGCTGATTGAGGAAGTTCCGCCGGCCGACCCGCCACCCGGCGTGATCCGCCAGCCCAAGCCCCATTACGGAGCCACCGCCGAGGGTGTGCGCTCCTACGAGGAGCAGTTGATCGCCCAACTCCACGACGAGCGCCGCCGCTCCCACCTGTTCGTGCTCCAGCTGGCGGTGCTCGCTCCCAAGGCGGCGCTCGGGCTGATCGAGCGCTACGAGCGCACGTACCTGAGACAAGCGCGCGGCACGCCCGCGAGCCGCGTCGAGACCCCGGCCGCCGACGGAGCCGGGGGACTGTTCGCGAGACTGGTTTGCGAAGAGGACCGTCTGAAGACGGAGGCCAGGCTCGCCTGGATCGACTACGCCCGGCGTGAATTGAAAGCCCTCGCCGGCGGACAGGCCCGTAACCTATGACGCTGCTCGCGCTCGAGCGCGTCAACCGGCGCCACCGTCATACCGGCTCTGAGTGTCTGCTGCTTCGCGAAGTCTCGCTGGAGCTCGACAGCGGTGAAGTGGTGGCGGTGTGGGGCCCGCGACGCTCGGGCCGCTCCACCCTGCTGCGCATCGCCGCGGGCATCGAACGACCAGACGCGGGAGCGGTGCGCTTCGCCGGGCGCGACATCCGCTCCAACAGGACGCACACGCTTGGCAGCGAGATTGGCTACTGCCAGCGCGGCCTGCACTGCGTCGAAGCTGGGAGCGTGCTCGATGAGCTGACCGTCAGCCAACTCGCGCGAGGGATACCGCTGATGGCGACGCGCTCGCGCTCGCTGTCGGTGCTGGAGCGCCTCGGCGCGAGCGAGTACGCCTTCCATGACCTGCGGAGACTCGACGGCCTGGAAGCGACGCTCATGATGATCGCGCGTGCGCTCGTGCTCGACCCCTCTCTGCTCGTGATCGACGAGCCCACCGAGGGGATGGATCCCGCCGGGCGAGACACGGTCATGGCGCTCTTGCGCTCGCTCGCAGAGGAGGGCAGAGCGGTATTGGTGAGCACCGGCGAGGCGACCGCGCTGTCCTACGCCGACCGAGCACTGTCGCTCTCCGACGGGGAACTGCATGGTAGCGTCGACCCCGAGCTCGCGCCTGTCGTGCCCCTGCGCCGGCAGGCCGGCGTTTGACAAGCGGCGACCAGTCGAACCCGGTGAACGGGTTGCGGAGTAACGTCGTGAGCATGCTTGAAATCGACGGAGTGGTCAAGCGCTACCGGGGGGCTGGCGAGGAGACCTGCGCAGCCGACCACGTCAACCTGCGGATATGCACAGGCGAGATAGTCGCCCTGCACGGGCCAAGCGGCTCGGGCAAGACTACCCTGCTATTGATGATCGCGGCGCTGCTCGCGCCCGACGAGGGCACGATTTGCTTCGCTGGACGCCGGCTATCGGACATGTCGCCGAGCGAAGCGTGCGATTACCTGCGCCGGGACGTCGGATTCGTCTACCAGAGCCCTCAACTCATGCCACGCGTATCGGCGCTGGAGAACGCTTCGATGAAGCTCGTGCTGGACGGGATGGGAATGGACGCCGCACAAGCCCGCGCACTGCCATGGCTCGAGCGCGTCGGTCTTGAGGACCAGACTCAACGCACACCGGAAGAGTTGTCGGCGGGGGAGCGCCAGCGCGTGGCGATCGCACGGGCGCTCGCGGGCGAGCCTCGCCTGGTCCTCGCCGACGAGCCGACCGGGAATCTCGACAGCGCGCGTAGCCAAGAGATCGTGAGGCTGCTCGGATCCTTCGCGCACGAGCGCGACGCCGCTGTGCTGCTTGTCACGCACGACTCACGCGCGGCGAGCGGCGCCGACCGCCGTTACACGCTGAGCGACGGAAAGCTCGTCGAAAACTACCAGGATGACGCGCCCGCGCTCTCCCAACCTAGTGGCGCGTCGAGGTAGACGTTGCGGCGAGCGGGATCACAACACATGGGGCCCCTGATGCGCCCAAACGCCCTGCTCTACTTCTACCGCCGCCGGCTGCGGGTGCACGCCGTCCCCGAGTTGCTCGCCGGCGTGGGCGTGGCGATCGGGGTAGCTCTCGTGCTCGCGACGATCGTCGCGAGCACGAGCATCGCCGGTTCAGCCGACGAAGTGGTCCGCGCGGTCGTGGGCCCGGCGACCCTCCAGCTCCACGCACGCACATCGGATGGCTTCGACGGGCGCCTGCTGGGAGGAGTGGAACGCCTTCCCGGGGTGAAACAAGCCGCGCCGCTGCTGGAGCAGACGGCCACGATCGAAGCCCAGCACGGACGCCGCGTGACCGTCGACCTCGCGGGCGCCGACACCAGCCTCGTTGTGCTCGACGGGCTAGCCCACACCCTTCCCCGCGCCACGCTCACCTCCGGTGGGATCGGCCTCAGCCAGGAGAGTGCCAGCCGACTGGGGATCACAGGCAGCCGGCCGGGCGCCGTGACGCTGACATTGCGCGGCCACAACTATCGCATCGGCGTATCGGCGGTCCTCGGCTCACACGCCTTCGGAGCGCTCGCACAGGCGACCGTGGCGGTCCTGCCACTCGAGCACCTGCAGCAGCTCGCCGGGCTGTCAGGAAGGGTGACACGCATCCTTGTCCAGCCCAAGCCGGGACGAGAGGAGCTCGTGCGCTCGGAGCTGCGCTCGCTCGCGAGCGGTCGCATGGAAGTGAGCGGCGCCTCCCAAGACGTGGAGCTGTTGCGCCAGGCGCTGCGCCCGTCTGATCAAGCGAGCGCCCTCTTCGCCACGATCAGCGCACTGCTGGGCCTACTATTCGCAATCAACGCACTGCTGCTGACCGTGCCGGACCGCCGCCGCGCGATCGCCGACTTGTGCCTGATCGGGGCGAAGCACGGCGCGATCGTGCAGATATTTGCCTTCCAGGCAATATGCCTTGGAGTGGCGGCCTCCCTTGCGGGCCTGCTCGCGGGCTACCTCCTCTCCCTCGGAGCGCTGCACCAGTCGACGGGCTACCTCGCAGAGGCATTCACACTGGGCACGCGTACCGTCATCGGCGTGCAGCCGCTCGTGCTCGCATTTGCCGGGGGAATGCTGACCACCTGCCTGGCCTCCGCGATACCACTGCTCGACCTGCGCCGCGGAGGAGCGATCGAAGTCGTTTACGGCGGGGACGGCGCGCCGGGCAACACACTCCCAGCGGCTGCTCGGAGGATGCTGACGATCACGGCGCTCGCCCTGCTTGTGTGCGCCACGCTGCTGTTCGTATTTGCGCCATCCCTTGCTTTGATCGTCTGTGCGGTGCTCGCTCTCGCTACGGTGCTGATGACCCCGCTGGCGCTCGCGGGCGTGCTGCGCGCCGCGCAAGCGCTCACGCGGCGCTTCCAGCGGCTGACCGTTCTGACGGTTGCGCTCACCTCGCTGCGGGCGACCAAGCTGCGCTCGCTTGCGCTCGCCGCTACCGGCGCGGTCGCACTATTCGGAAGCGTCGCGCTGGGGGGAGCTCGGGGGGATCTGCTACGGGGGATCGAAGGGTTCGCCCACAGCTATTCGGCAGACGCAAGTGTGTGGATTGCCAACCCCGGCGACAACCAGGCGGTCGTAGATTTCCGCGCGGACGGCCTCGCTGGACGCGTCGCGCGTATATCCGGGGTTCTTCGCGTGCAAACTTTCCAGGGCGGGTTCCTCGAACTGGACGGCAGGCGTGCATGGATCATCGCTCGCCCCCCAGGGACCCGCAATGTGCTGAGAAACCAAATCCTTCACGGAGACTCGGCCACTGCAGAACGCCGGATCAGCGAAGGCGGCTGGATCGCTGTCTCAGAGCAGATCGCACGGGAGCATCACACCGGGGTAGGGCGCACGCTCACGCTGCCCACTCCGACCGGTCCTGTCGGTTTTAGGATCGCCGCCACGACGACCAACCTTGCCTGGAGCCCTGGCGCGATCTTCATTGGCACAAGCGACTACCGGCGCCTGTGGGCGACCAGCCTGCCGACAGCGCTCGGCGTCGAGTTGATGGCAGGCACGAATGTCACAAGGGCACGACAGGCGATCATGCATGTGCTCGGGTCAGGAAGCGGCCTGGAGGTATCGAGCGCGCACACCCGCCAGACAGACATCGACGCGCTCACCAGCGAAGGGCTTGGCCAGCTCGGGGAGATCTCGACGCTACTGCTGCTGGCCGCAATCCTCGCGATGGCCGCCGCGCTCGTCTCGGCGATCTGGCAGCGACGTACATCACTGGCCGCGCTGCGCCTATCCGGCGTGCCGCCCCACCGCCTGCGACTCATCCTGCTGACCGAGTCAGCGCTGATGCTCGGCGCGGGATGCGTGACGGGGGCTGTGGCCGGGATCTATGGCCAGATCGTGATCGACGGCTATCTGAGACATGTCACCGGCTTTCCTGTTGCGAGCCTCGGGGCGAGCCTCAGACCACTCGAGATACTCGCGGTTTTGATCGGGGTGGTGCTCGTGATCGTGACCATCCCCGGCTGGCGCGCCTCGCGCGTCTCCCCAACGCTCGCCTTCAATGAGTAGTCCCCTGCCCACATCCACTATGTGCACGGCCCCCCGCAGCGGACCCGCTTCGAGCGCCAGCGCAGCGACACGGCGATACGACCGGCGGGGGGCTCCATGCGCAGCGAGTGGACACGCGTTTGCCGACCGCTCGACCCTCGCCCGTACGGGGTGGGCGCTTGTGCAAGCCAACGCGCGCTATTGGACAACGGTCGCACCGGTCGTGCGCGCACGGCTAGGCCACTGGGAAAGACATGCCGGGAAGACTCCAGATCCACTGCTGCGGGCGCTGGCGCTGAGCAAGCTCCGCCGGGAGCGCTTCAACGTCGAGGCCGCCGCAACGCTGGCCACGCTCGTGAAGCCCAGGTGGCGGCGAACCGCGGTCGAGACAATCGTGGCGCTGCAGGTGATGTACGACTACCTGGACATCCTGACCGAGCAGCCGCTGCCAGACCCGATCCTAGACGGTCATTGCCTGCTCGAGGCGCTAACCGAGGCCGTCACACCAAGCGAAGCTCCTAGCGGCGACTACTGCCACAACCACCCCGGCGCGCCAGACGGCGGCTATCTGCAAGAGCTCGTGGTGACTGTGAGGGACGGGCTCGCGGGACTCCCGGCGTCAGCGGAGCTGACCGAGGTTCTGGCGCAGGCCGCCGCGCGCTGCGCGCAGGCGCAGTGCTACGTCCATGCGACGCCACGCCTCGGGAACGCCGAACTCGAGTCATGGGCCACAGGCCAAGTGCTTGGCAGCGGGTTGTGGTGGCCCGAGTTGCTCGCGGGGGCCTCTGCGTCCGTGCTCGCCTTGCACGCGCTCATCGCGGCGGCGGCAGATGAGGGTATGACGCACCAGGAGGCCGAACGGCTCGACGATGCCTACGTGTTGATCGGCGCCCTCACGATGCTCGACAGTCTCGTCGACTTTGAGCACGACGTGCCCGCGGGCCAGTTGAACTACATCGAGCTCTACGAGAGCCCCGAGTTGATGGCGACAAGGCTCGCGAGCGTCACCAGAGAAGCGGCAAGAAAGGCGCGCGCGCTTCCCCATGCGGCACATCACATCATGACACTGGTCGGTGTCGTGGCCTACTACCTATCCGCGCCAAAGGCAAACGATGCGCAGGCAATACAGGTTGCGAGGGCCGTACGCGAGGAGCTGCGACCGCTCATGACGCCCGTACTCGCGGTCATGCGGGCCTGGCGTATCGCGAAGCGGCTGAGAGCGGCGTGGCTATGAGGGCATGTGCACGCTACGTGGCGATCGCTGTGATGCTGCTCGCGACGATCGCCTGCACCGTGCCAGTCGCGCTCGGGCAGGTAAGCGCACGCGGGGTGACACAAAAACCTCGGGCACGCGCGGCGCGCAGATTGAGGGCAAGCGGGACGGCCCATCTGCACTACGTCTCAGCATCGGGCTCGCTCCTCTACGAGGAAGGCGAAGCCTCCGGAACGCTTCCGGGCAAGATGCGCGTCCACTTCAACCTCGGCCCCACATTCAGTGGCAGCTTTACGATCTACACCCGAGGCGGCGCTATCAGGGGCCACGGGACAGCGACGCCGCACGGCTCCGGCGTGTACGAAAGCTTCGCTGGCTCGCTCCTCGCGACCGGTGGCACCGGTCGCTACACGCACGCACGCGGGCGAGCGAGCCTGTATGGCACATTCAACCGTGACACGTACGGCCTTGTGATACAGACGGCCGGCACCCTTCTCTATTGAGGTCGCAAGTGAGTCGAACTACATTTGCGGGCCACTCCACGCTCCTGGTGGCGATCCTACTTGGGTGGTGCCTTCCAACCGCACAAGCCACATCGACGGCGCTTAGCGCGACGTTCATCCCCGAGCGGCTTGGTCAAGCGACCACGCTCGAATTCGCCTTCTCCCTATCGGCCCCTCCGGGCCAGGTGCCGCCTCCGTTGACCCAGATCGAGCTGCGCTACCCCGACAACCTGGGGCTGGGCTTGAGCGGCCTCGGGCTGGCTACGTGTACGGCAAAGATCCTGGAAGTGTCAGGGCCCTCCGGATGTCCGCCCGATTCGGTCATGGGCTACGGCGCTGCGCTCACAGGGATCATCCTCGGCACCACAAGCATCACCGAGAGCGCGCCTATCACGATCTTTCGCTCGCCCGACCAGCAGGGGCATCTGGCGGTCCTTTTCGCGGCCGAAGGAACC
>DATMPT010000040.1:0-4749 GCA_035567355.1 Solirubrobacteraceae bacterium | reverse complement strand
GTTTCAGATCGTGCTCTCGTTGCTGCAACGCTCGCTTGGCGAAGATCCCCGGCGTTGGACGAACATCGGCCGAGGCATCAAGGGCGTGACCGAGGAGACGACCACGGGTGTGCACCGGCTCTACCAGATGATGGAGGCCGGCGAGCTCCTGTTCCCCGCGATCAACGTCAACGACTCGGTCACCAAGTCGAAGTTCGACAACCTCTATGGCTGTCGCCACTCCCTGATCGACGGCATCAACCGCGCGACCGACGTGATGATCGGCGGCAAGACGGCGGTCGTGTGCGGCTTCGGCGACGTCGGCAAGGGCTGCGCCGAATCCTTGCGCGGGCAGGGTGCGCGTGTGGTCATCACCGAGATCGACCCGATCTGTGCGCTGCAGGCAGCGATGCAAGGCTATGAGATACGCACGCTCGACGAAGTCGTCGAGTCCGGCGACATCTTCATCACGTGCACCGGCAACAAGGACATCGTCACCGCCGCCCACATGGCGCGCATGAAGCACAAAGCGATCGTCGGCAACATCGGCCACTTCGACAACGAGATCGACATCGCCGGCCTATCGAAGACGCCGGGGATCGAGCGCATCAACATCAAGCCCCAAGTCGACGAGTGGGTCTTCCCCGACGGTCACGCGATCATCATGCTCTCCGAGGGTCGCCTCTTGAACCTCGGCAACGCCACGGGCCATCCCAGCTTTGTGATGAGCAACTCGTTCACCAACCAAACGATCGCCCAGATCGAGCTTTTCTCCAAGAACGACGAGTACGAGAAGCGCGTATATGTCTTGCCCAAGCATCTGGACGAGAAGGTTGCCCGCCTGCATCTGAATGCGCTCGGCGTGAAGCTCACCGAGCTGAGCGAGGAGCAGGCCGCCTACATCGGCGTGCCGGTTGGTGGGCCTTATAAGCCCGACCACTATCGCTACTAGCCCGACGAACCACAGGGGCGTCGCTGGCGGCGTGCTACCGATCGGAGATCGTTGGCATCTCCGATCGGCCAGCTCGCGTACTGAGTACGCCACGCGGGTGGGCGGGATTCGTTCCTGGCCAGCGCCGCCCCTGAGGCCCGTCGGAGGCCATGTCTAAAGAACCTTCCACATCTGATCCCGCACGCTCAAGCTTCGCCGACAGCGGCCAGGCCCGCATCGAGTGGGCCGATTCGCAGATGCCGGTCCTTGCCGAGGTGCGCGAGCGCTTCGCTCGCGAACAACCGCTCGGCGGAGTGAGCGTGGCGGCGTGCCTACACGTGACGGCCGAGACCGCCAACCTCGTGCGCGCCCTGATCGCCGGCGGCGCGCAGGTGGGCTTGTGCGCGGCCAACCCGCTCTCCACGCAGGACGACGTGGCCGCAGCGCTCGCCGAACGTTATGGCGCCGCCGTTTTGGCCGAGCGCGGTGAGAGCGCAGAGAGCTACGCCGAGCACGTAACGACCCTCGTTGCGGGTGGCCCCCAGGTGACGATCGACGACGGGGCCGACCTGATCGCCGCGATCCACGAGTCCGACCCCAGCCACGCGACCACGATGCTGGGAGGCACCGAGGAGACCACCGCCGGTCTCTTGCGCGTACGGGCTCTGGCCGATGAAGGAACGCTCGCCTGTCCTGTGCTGGCGGTCAACGAGTCGCGCACCGAGCGGGCCTTCAACGACCGCTTCGGCACCGGCCAGTCGACGATCGACGGGATCCTGCGCGCCACCAACCTGCTGCTCGCCGGGCGCACCGTGGTGGTGCTCGGCTACGGCTGGACCGGGCGCGGGATCGCCTTGCGCGCACGCGGAGCCGGCGCGTCGGTGATCGTATGCGAGGTCGATCCCCTGCGTGCCTTGGAGGCCCGCATGGAGGGCTACGAGGTGATGGGGGCCCTGGCGGCGGCCGCGCGCGGCGACGTGTTCGTGACCGTCACAGGTGGGCGTGACGTGCTGCGCGGAGAGCATTTCGAATGCATGAAGGACGGCGCCCTGCTCGCCAACGCCGGGCATTTCGACGTCGAGCTCAAGCTGGAGGACCTGCGTGCCCTGGCGGTGGGCGGCCGGCGCGAGGCTCTGCCTTTGGTCGAGGAGCACACCTTGGCGGACGGCCGGCGCCTGAACCTGCTCGCACAGGGTCGCGTGGTGAACCTGGCGGCGGGCGAAGGTCACCCGGCAGCGGTGATGGACATGTCTTTCGCCGGTCAGGCTCTGTGCGTCGAGTACCTCGCGGCGGGCGCCGGTCGCCTACCGGCCGGCGTGCTGGCGGTACCCGAGCAGATCGACGAGGAGGTGGCGCGCCTGAAGCTCGCCTCGCTCGGCGTGCAGATCGACGAGCTGCGCGAGGACCAGCGCGTCTATCGCAGCTCCTGGGAATGGGGGACATCCCCACCTGGCTAGGTGTGGTTCCCAGCCACGTTGGTCAGTTCGTCCAGACGCGCGCCTGGCTCGGAGTAGCTCCGCCCTCGGCGGGTTGTGGGCGTGCCGCAAAAACACCTTGGTGGGGGTGTTCCTATAGCTTGCCTGCCTACATGAGAGCTATGGTCCTCGCGGCGGGTCTCGGAACAAGGCTGCGCCCCCTCACGAACGAGATCACCAAGCCGATGGTGCCCGTGCTCGATCGGCCGGTCATGGCGCATATCCTCGACCTGCTCGACCGGCATGGCTTCGGGCAGGTGATCGCCAACCTGCACTATTTCCCCGATTCGATCGAGCACTACTTCGGTGAGCGTCTGGCTTACCGTTACGAGCAGGAGCTACTCGGTACCGCCGGCGGGGTGCGCGCGTGCGCCGACTTCTTCGGCGACGAAGCCTTCCTGATCATCTCCGGCGACGCACTCACCGACATCGATCTCAGCGCCTTCGCCACCCGCCATCGCGAGGCCGGTGGGATCGCCACGCTCGCGGTCAAGAAGGTGTCCGATACGCGCGAGTACGGCGTCGTCCTGCACGATCGCGAGGGGCGGATCACGGGCTTCCAAGAGAAGCCCAACCCCGAGGAGGCGCTGTCGGATCTCGGCAACTGCGGCATCTACATCTTCGAGCCCGCGATCTTCGACCACTTCCCCGAGCGCCCTTTCGTGGACTGGGCCCAAGACGTGTTCCCGGCGCTCTTGGAGAACGACATCCCGTTCCATATCCACGAGATCCGGGAGTACTGGAACGACGTCGGTTCGCTCTCCGAGCTACGGCAGGGCACCTTCGATGCCCTGCGGGGCGAGCTGCGCCTGCAGGTCGAGGGCCGCGAGGTCTCGCCGGGGGTGATCGTCGCCGGGGAGAGTGTCTTGCCCCAGAGCGCCGAGATCGATGGATCGGTGTGGATCGGCCACGACGTCCAGATCGGCGAGCATGTCCGTCTGAGCGGCCCGCTCGTCTTGGGTGACGGCGCGCGCGTGGGCGACGGGGCGCAGCTGCGCGACAGCATCGTCCTGCCCGGTACCACCGTCGCCCCCGACGCAATCCTGATCGGCGCGATCGCTGGGCACTCGGGGATCTTGGAGAGCTTGCGGTCTCGATAAGAACCAGGGCCTGCCGCAGCAGGCCCTGGCGAGCACGTCCTCCGACTCAGGCGTATTGTACGCGTAGAACATCCGTGTATGCCCGGTGGACAGCCGCCGGGCGGAGGCGTAGCATGGAGAGACAAGCGTCTCCGAGTGAAGGGAGTCCCTGGTGCAGATAGACATCAAGGGCCGCAACGTCCCGGTCACCGACGACATGCGCGAGCATCTGGAACGCCGGCTGGAGAAGATCTCCCGCCAGGTCTCCGAGCTCGCCCGCTTGGAGCTCGAGATATTCAAGGAGCCCAACCCGCGTGTGGCCAACCACGACGTGGCCGAGGCAACCCTCTACCTGAAGGGGGTCACGCTCAGGGCACGCGACGCCTCGCCGCAGATGCTCCATTCGCTCAACCTCGTCGTAGACGAGCTGGCGCGCCAGGTCAAGCGCCACCGCGACAAGCGTCGTCGCCGCCGCGAGGCCCACGCGGCGTCCGTGGCGCGGGTCTCACCGGCTCCCTCGCCGGGGACCTCCCCGGCGGCGGGGTAGTCGACCGGAGCCGGCTACCCCCTTGAGCGAACGTCGGGCGAGCAAGACGGCGCCGGGCGGGTCACCGCGAGCGCTGGAGTCGGTACCCTGAGCCTATGTCGATCCTCGATCGTGCGCTCAACATCGGTGAGGCCAAGAAGTTCAAGCAATACGAGAAGCGCGTCGCGCTAATCGGGGCGTATGAGGCCGAGCTGGAGCTCGAGACCGACGACGAGCTGCGCGAGCGGATGAACGTATTGCGCGAGCGCGCCGCCGAAGGCGAGTCGCTCGACGAGTTGCTCCCGGAGTGCTTTGCGATCGTGCGCGAGGCGGGCAAGCGCACGATGCGGATGCGTCATTTCGATGTCCAGTTGATCGGGGCCATGGCCCTGCACGAGGGGTGCATCGCCGAGATGAAGACCGGTGAGGGCAAGACGCTCACGGCCACGCTTGCGGTCGTGCTCAACTCACTCGCGGTGCGCGAGGGCAGCGCACGCACGGGCTCCGGCGAAAACGGCTCAGAGCAGGCCCCGCCGGAACGCAGGGGCGTCCATGTAGTCACGGTCAACGATTACCTGGCCCGTCGCGACGCGGCCTGGATGAGCCCGATCTACAACGCCTTGGAAGTCAGCGTGGGGGTGCTGCAAAACCAGCAGGCCTACGAGGAGAAGCAGCTTGCCTACTCGTGCGACGTCGTGTACGGCACCAATTCGGAGTTCGGCTTCGACTACCTACGCGACAACATGGCCAAGGACCTCT
>DATMPT010000039.1:0-7626 GCA_035567355.1 Solirubrobacteraceae bacterium | reverse complement strand
TTCTCGAGACGCGCGGTCCCGCCGCCTCGATGGCGCGCGACTCGATCTTCCGGCGCATGCTCTTGGGGGCGGACGTGCTCGCGGTCATCGCCGCGTTCGCGCTCGCGATCGAGCTCTCCGGAGGGAAGCTGCACCTGGGACGGATCTGTCTTGCCGGCCTGCCTTTGATCGTGCTGGGGGCAAAGCTGTTCGGCTTGTATGACCGCGACGAGGCGGTAATCCGCAAGACCACGCTCGACGAGGTGCCCAAGCTGCTGCAGGTGGCCACCCTGTGCGCGCTGGTGGCCTGGCTGGCCGACCGGCCGCTCGGCTACGGCATGCTCACGCGCAGCGACGTCTTGCTGCTGTGGCTGGCCTTGGCCACGTTCTTGGTCGTGGGACGCTGTGCCGCGCGCGCCCTGGCCTTGCGCGTGGCGCCGGTCGAGCGCTGCCTGTTCGTCGGTAGCGCCGCCTCTGAACAGGCGATTCGCCCGCGCCTGCTGGACCACGGCGGGGTCAAGGCGGAGATCGTCGCCCACGTGGACCTGCATGAGATCGCGCCCTGGTCTGCCGATGCGTTCTCGCACGACAAGCTCTCAGAAATACGCGACTTGGCCAGGACCTTGGACGTCCACCGCGCGATCGTCGCGCCGAGCGACGCCGAAGCGGGGGAGATGCTCGACCTGGTTCGCACTCTGAAAGCGGTCGGCATCCGCGTGTCGGTGGTGCCGCGCCTCCTGCAGGTGATCGGCTCCTCGGTCATCTTCGACGACCTGCACGGCGTCACCCTGATGGGGGTGCGCCGCTTTGACCTCACGCGCTCCTCTGCCCTTGTCAAGAGGGCCTTCGACCTAGTGGGCGCCTCTTTGGGGCTGTTGGCCGTCTCGCCTCTGATGATCGCGATCGCGATCGCGATCAAGCTCGACAGCAAAGGCCCCGTGCTCTTTCGCCAGATGCGAGTCGGGCGCGACGAGCGGCGCTTCGGTCTGTTCAAGTTCCGCACGATGGTCCCCGAGGCCGAGCAGCTCAAGCACACGCTGGCAGACCTCAACGAAGCGCAGGAGGGCCTCTTCAAGATCGCCCAAGACCCGCGCATAACGCGCGTCGGCGGCTTCCTGCGCAAGACCGCCCTGGATGAGCTACCGCAGCTGTTCAACGTGTTGCGCGGCGAGATGAGCCTCGTCGGGCCGCGCCCTTTGATCCTCGACGAGGATCAGCGTATCGAGGGCTGGCACCGGCGGCGCCTGGCCCTCCACCCTGGCATCACCGGTCACTGGCAGATCCTCGGGCCGGCCAGCGTGTCCCTGCGGGAAATGGTCGCGATGGACTATCTGTACGTAGCGAACTGGTCGCTATGGACGGACATAAAGATCTTGCTGCGCACGGTCCCGCACGTCCTTTGCCGTCGCGGGCTCTGACTCGAGTAGCGTCTCGATCGCCTCGTCGAAGTTCGCGTGGCTGTCTTCGAGCAGGCGTGGCGAGCGCTCCAGGCTTACCGGCACGCGCTCCGGGCGCCTTGCCAGCAGAAACACCACGATGGCGAGGGCCGCGAGCCAGACTATGGAGATCGTGAGGATGGTCATCTGTCTCGGCTTCCTATTCGCGTGCTTTGCATCGATTCCTCGGTTTTGCCCGGTCGGCTGGACACCAATTGCCCTTTAAGTCCGACACTGGCCTGCCCTTTACTGCGGATACCTAGGCTTCGGATAACTACGTCATCTATGTGATAACTGACGGGTCAGACCGAACATATGTCCAAGTTGCCTCAGACCCTCTGTCCATTCGTAATACCCGATCGATAGCTTCTAACCCAGAAACAACGCAGAAGGAGCGCGTTTGCTTTTAGGATCCTGGAGCTTCTGTGGCAGCAGCGCACACAGCGCACACAGCAGGAAGGCACACTGCGCGCGAGCTCAGGCTTCGATGACGCCGAACTCCTGCGTGTACACCGCGCCGGCCTGCCCCTCGGCAAGCGCGGGCGGCGCGGCGGGCGCCACACCCACGGCCGTTTCGGTGTAGGCGCCGTTCAGGATGTTCGCGAGGTGCTCGGGCGAGGCGATCCAAGCCGCCACGATCGCCTTCGGCGTGGCCAGGTAGAGCGTGCCCCAGGCGATGTTCTCGCCGAGCGTGTAGCCCACCTGCGAGTTTGGGATGTAGCCGGTCGCTTGGATGCGCTGCAGCGGCGTCTCGCCGTCGGGGGCGATGTGGGCGAAGTAGTCCTCGCTCACCATCTCCGCAGAGTGTCCCGAGGCGGCCTGGGCAAGCTTGGCGTCGAATTGCAAGGGCAGCTCGTTGTTGCGGGCGCGCTCTTGGTTGACCAGGCACACGGTGGCTTGCTCGACCACCTCCAGGTTGCCCGCCGCGGGCATCAGACCGGTGTTTTCGCAGGGCGTGGCCAGCACGCTTGCGATCGTGGCGGGCGGTGGGCTGCTCACGGTCACCGTCGTGGCTTTCTTGACGTGGACAGGCCGCCTCGGGTGGTGCGCGGCCGGCTGGACATGCGCGACCCGCTTGGGCGTGGAGTCCGAATGCGTCCCCGGTTGCGCGAGCGTTTGGGCGGCGGTGCGAGTTGGGTGCTTGGCATGGACCGCGCGGCACCTGCGCACGTGCGTGGCCCTGCTCTTGCGATGGCGTCCTGGCCTGCAAAGCGCGCGCGCGGGCTTGACGCGGCGGTGCCCCGCGCCCGGGTGGGCACCCACCCGTGGCGAGCGGGCGAACTGGAATCCGTACGCAGTCGAGGTCGCCGTGTCGGCAAGCCCTACGCACGCAACGCCCAGGATCGATGCCAGCAGAAGTGTGCGTAGACGGCTCACGCTTTGCCTATCGGCTGCGTGGCGCCTGAGTCTTAGGCTCGGGAGCCCGCTCGAGTCATGGCGAGGGGTATTGCGCAGCGCACGCGCGGCCTTATGCTTGCGGCGATGGCGGAGGATTGTGCATGAGATTTGGCGGGCTGCTTGTCGGCCTGATGCTGCTCGCCGGCTTGGCCGGGACCGCCGTCGCGTTGCACAGCCGCGAATCGAACACCCAGTTCGTCTCAAGCCAGCAGGCCCTCGCCCCGGTGGGCGCCGTGCGGCTCGATCGCCTGATCGTCACGACCAGCGACCCTCGCCCGGGCTATTCCGGCCGGGCCCGCGGTGCGGATTGCAAGCGAGGCACACACGGCGCCCTGGGCAATCCGTGGACCTGCGCCGTTCGCTACCCGCGCCTACCCCGCGTGCGCTATCGCGTGAGCGTGTACGCGGACGGTTCGGTCTTCGGCTCGGGCCAGCCCGAGGGCCAGCCCCTGCACGGGGTGCTCACGATCAAGGGCTGTTGCGTAGCCTCCGGCGTGGCTCCTTAGGGCTCGGGCTCCGCGGTCGGGCCGGTCGCGCTGTTCTGGGTGCTGTTGTGTGCTGTTCGCTCCCGGCCGGGTGAGCCCGGCCTCAGTCCAGCTCTTTGCGAAGCTTGCCGAGCGCTCGGTAGATGCGGCCCTCGACGGCGCTCTCGCCCTCGCCGAGCACGCCCGCGACCTCGCGCAGCTTGAGGTCGGCGCCGAAGCGCAACGCGAGCGCCTCGCGCTCGTCCTCGTTGAGTGCCAGCAACGCCCGCTGCAGCTCGTCGCGGTGCTCAACGGCGCTGAGCGCCGGGTCTACGTGCTCCTCCGCGGAGCCGGCGCCCACGTGCTGCAAGGCCCGGTCTTCGTGGGTACGCCTGCGCGCGTGGTCGCGCAACAGGTTCAGGGCGATTGTGTAGAGCCAGCGCCGCTCGCTGCCCTTGCGCGGATCGAAGCGCTGGCGCGAGCGTAGGACGCGCTCGAAGGTCTCTGAGAGCAGGTCCTCGGCCAATGCCTTGTTGCCCGAGTGGTAGGCGAGGAAGGAGTAGAGCCGCTCGGAGTGCTCCTCGAACAGCCGCTCAAAGGTGTCGGCTTTCGTCATGCCAAGCGACATTCTGGCGGGTCGGCTCGAGCCGAGACGAGCCGGGGTCCTGGGTGTCAGTTCGTGAGCCATTGGCTTTCCCTCCATGTCTGCCGTCAAGGAGATCGGCTGTCCTCGAGCTTCAACGCCGCTGGGTACAACGGCCCGGGAGCTTGTCCCGGGCCGTTGCCTGCGCCTCGTGTGAGCGATGCTCACACTCGATTGCCTGACCGCTAGGTCCCTAGCAGAGGTTGTAGGTGTGTGTCTGCGTAACCGTTTTGCCGCTGGCCGTGACCGCGGTGATCGTGACCGTCGCGGAGCAGGGCAGGCTCACGAGCGTGATGTTCTTCGATGCCTTCTTGCCCTTCAGCACCGACACGATTTTGCCGTTGACCCTCAGCGTGACCTTGCGCAGCTTCGACCTGCGCGGCAGGTTGATGTGGATTTTTATGTGCTTGGAGCTGGTCTTGGCTTTCTTGGTCGTCGTGGCGCCCAGCACGCCGCTGTTGGCAGGGCCGGCGACCGTGACGGTCGACGAGTTGTAGTTGTTGGTGATGGTGGTCGTCGAGTTATTCGTTTCGGTGATGAAGATGTTTTCGTTGCACGCGTTATTTTCGGCGCCCTGGCCGTTGTTGTCGCCGTTGTTGGCGTTGCCGTTGTTGATGTTGCATTCGCCGCCGTACTGGGCATTGGCGGCGTTGCCGCTGCCGCCGCCTTTGCCTTTGTGCCCGCCGCTCTCACCGGCGAGGACGCCGCCCGTGGTGGCGACCAGGAGGCCGACGGTCAGGCCGGCCACGGCGAGACGGCGGGCGCCTGCGCGTCCGTGGCCCGATCCGGCCTTGGCGCGGGCCATCGCAGTGGTCTTAATGCGGTCTAGATCCAGCGGGCTGGCCTGGGGGCGCTCGTCGCGTAGCCGCTGGGCGACGCCCTCCAACTCATCCCTGTGTGCGTCGTGCTTGCGCGCCATACGTCTCCTGGCCTCCTGAGTAGGTTTGCTGAGGAAAGTCTCGTTACGGCCCTATACGAACGGGCCGCCGGTTTTCCGACAGCCGCGATGCGAATCCCGGCGCGGCCGCGCCGGCCGGCGGCGAGCCGCAAGCTGCCCGCCGCGGCGCGCTCCGCTGGGACTCAGAGGTTTGTGATCGAGAACTTGCCGGAGGCGAGCGCTTCGATGCGCAAGCGCCGCGCCGCCCGTTCCCAGGCCCGCGGGTCCTTCGAGCTCAGGACAAGCGCCGCATGCTCGAGCCCCCCCTCGAGCGGATTGAGGAGGATCGCGCGATGAATCGCGCCGTGCGGGCTCACACCCGCGCCCGCGCGCGCGACCGCCAGCCAGAACCACTCTTCCCAGCTCTGCGGTTCGAGGTCGACCGCCTGGGTCATCGCCGGCACGGCTGCCTGGGCGAAGCCCTGCGCCAGGTCGCAGATGCCGACGATCGCATAGGCCTGGGGACGCTTGGCCGACAGGGACAGCGAGGACAGAGCCGCTTCCTTGGCCGGCGCGCATTCGCCGCGCACGAGCTCCGCGCCGGCGCGGTGCAGGCGCGCGTAGGAGGCGGCGGTGAGCAGCGGGCAGATCGCCACCACGAGCCAGCCGATCGCGACCAGCGTGCGCCCGGCGGGCAGTCCCGAGAGTCCCACTTTGCCGTCGCCGGGGCGGGCGAGCGCGAGCCCGGCGAGCATGAACACGCCGAGCGTGACGGCCGGCATCTGCCAGTCCCAGTCGAATGCCTGGTGCACCGCCCAGGCCAAGGCCACCGCAAAGCAGGCCGCATACAGCGCCCGGTCGGGGCCGCGGATGCGCGTGGCGAGGCCGGCGAGCATGCCGAGGACGACCACTCCGATCAGCACGAAGCCGACGATGCCGAGCTCGGCGAGGCTCTGCAGGTAGAGCGAGTGGGTGTCCGCTACGTAGGTTCTTTCGGTGCGATAGCGGGGGTAGTACTGCTGGTAGGTGCCCGCGCCTGAGCCGCGCAGCCGCTGCGTCCTGTAGATGTCCAGGGCAGCTCGCCACAACGGCAGGCGGCCGTCGTTGGCCGGGTCGGTGAGCCGGTCGCGGGTCTGGACCCTGTGCGCTTCGTGGGTGCCGTGCACGAATTTGTCGTACTCGCGGTGGGCAAAGCCGCCGCCGCCCAAGGCCAGGGCAAGCGCGAGGGCGCCCACGCTGGCCCCCGCGGCCACCCCGGTGCGTACAGCTCGCCGGGGGGGAGTGCGCACGAGCTCGAGCTCGGCGATCCGGCGGTCGGCCAGCAGCAGGATTGCGCGCAAGGCTCCGGCGCCCAGCATGCACGCGCCTACGACGATGGCCACGTGGTGGCCCTGGGAGACGCCGAGCGCGTCGGTCGGGTGCTTGGTGGCAAGCTCGGTGGCGTCCCAGGCCGAGCGCATCGCGATCGCGACGGGCGCAGCGATGGCGAGCAGGGGGCTCGGCAAGCTGGAGAAACGGGTCAGGAGGCAGTAGGTGAGCAGCCCGATCGCGCCTACGCCGAGCGCCCCACGCGAGAAGGTGAGCAGCAGGGCGGTGGCGACCGCGGGCAGGATCGCGGCAGCGATGACCCGCACGGCGGGATGCCCGGCGCGGTCTGCTGAGAGGTGGAAGCCGAGGGTCAACACGATCGCGGCCACCATGCCCTCGGCGTTCCAGTAGGTGAGCGGATAGTTGAGCCGGTCGGCGTAGAAGCCACTCGTGGTCGCCCACGTGTGGGGCAGCAAGCGGGAGATCAGGCCGGCCAGGCACACAAACGCAAGCCCCGCCGCCACGGCGCGCAGCAGCCATGTTGCCCGCGCGCGCGTGTAGCGAACCGAGCCGAACAGCAGGAGGGCGAGCATGTAGAGCAGGACGCGCGAGTAACTGTCCAGCGTGTGGGCACTGGCCTGCGACCACAGCGCCGAGGCGAGCGTGAAGGCCGCGAGCAGGGCGAGCCCCACGAGCGGGACCGCCAGCGGCCGGCTGAGCCCCTCGAAGGGCCGGTCGGCCAGGGTGGTGCGCAAGACGAGTGCCCCGGCGAGCACGACCGCGACAAACCCGGTCGCGCTGGGGAAGTAGCCGCCGGCGTTGAAGCTCAAGTAGACGAGCACGGCGGGCGCGAGGACGCTCAGCGCGACCCATCCGGCCCGCTCGAGCGACGAGCGCGTGGCGATATCGCTCAGAGGCGCATCCAGCGCCGTGGCTGTGCTGTCGAGCGCTCCCACCGGCACTCGGGCAGGTTACTTGGAATGGGCATCGGGGGACCGAAGCAGCGCGGCGGCCACGACGGCGATGCCGTCGGGGCGCGGCGGGCGCACGCTCCGGCCGTGATCACGACGCTGTCGAGCAGATCCCGTTCCGGTGCTCGCTGGCTGGTTGCTATAGCCGTACGACGTTCTCGGCGTGTGTCCCGCGGGTGATGCCGCGTAGGTCGAGGGTGAGGCGGGCGCGTTTGAGGACCATGTCGTGGTCGACGTTGGGGTGGGCGGTGACGATCAGGACGAGGTCTGCGTCCTGTATTGCCTCCTCCACGGGGGTGCTCGAGAGGTTGTAGTCGTGGAGGTGGGGTACGTGGGGGTCGTGGTAGCGAAGGTCTGCCCCGAGCGCGCTCAGCAATGTGAGGATCTTCAGGGCGGGGGACTCGCGGATGTCGCCAACCCCGGGCTTGTAGCTGACGCCGAGGATCGCGATGCGTGAGCCCTTGACGGGGCGCCCGGCGTTGTTGAGGGCGCGCTCTATCTTGGCTACGCAGTGGTAGGGCATTTGTTGGTTGATCTTGCCGGCCAGCTC
>DATMPT010000038.1:0-5187 GCA_035567355.1 Solirubrobacteraceae bacterium | reverse complement strand
ACCGGTGACCTCCTGCTTGCAAAGCACCCGGATCGACTCGAGAAGCGGCGCAACGCGGTGAGGAGGGCGGTCTTCCCGGCGGGCTCTCAGGGGCCCGCCGCTCTCATCCCGCTCTCATGTGAGCGTGTCAAGCTGGGCGCGTGCGCGTGCTGGTCGTGGAGGACAACGCCAAGATGGCGGGACTGCTAGGGCGCGGCCTGCGCGACGAGGGCGCTGTGGCAGAGGTCGTCGGTCGCGGAGAGGACGCGATGTATCCACCTCAGCTCGAGCGTCCGACAGCGGCTGCGGTCGGAGCAAGCTCGCGCTCGACCTCGACGAGCCAGTCAGTGTGTGCTTTCAGCAGTCGGCGGCCGAGGTCTTGTTGGAGCAGGAGGTAGCGAGTACGGTGCGGGACGTTGGCGGCACGCTCGATGTTCGTGTCGACGAGCGTTGACATCTCTTCGATGTCCGCGCGCAGTTGTTGCAGACTGGTGAGGATCTCTTCGTCCTCGATCAGGTCGCCTGCGAACAGCCGAAAGGACGCCTCGTGTTGCAGTTTGGGGAATCCGGCGGGGGCGCGCAGCCACTGGCGCAGAGCTCGTCGTCCCTTCGCGGTGAGGCGATAGACCGTCCGGTTGCGCGTCTTGCCCGGGCGCTTTTCGCTCGTTATCCAGCCGAGTGCCAGGAGGCGCTTGGGCTCCGCGTAGATCTGGCTCGGCGCGGAGCTCCAGAACACGGTCCCCCGGCTAGCCATGTCGACGAGGTCGGGCGTCGAGGCGCCGTGCTCACCGATCGCGGCGAGGATCACGTAGCTGAGCGGAATCGGCGAAGACGCCATCGGACTAAAACTCCAGTATAAGAGTATCCTCCTGCTCGATCGAACCCGCATCGCATCGGGTGCCCAGGCAACGCCACCGCTACGAAGGAGGAACTGATGATCGTCTTGCGCTTCAAGCTGCAGTGCCAGCCGCAGAAGACCGAGCAAGTAATGGCCGCCCTCTCGGAAGTGATCGCCCCGGCCCGAGCCACGCCTGGCGTGATCAGCTTCGACATCGCCCGGGACCTGTCCGACCCCCACTCGCTCATCGCCACCGAGGTATTCGCGGACGAGGCGGCACGCGAACGCCAAGAGTCTCTGCCCCAGGTCGGGAAGGTGATGGCGCTGCTCCCTGAGTCCGTTACCGGCCCCCCCGAGGCGACCGTCTATCACGTCTCGTCGTCTGAGCCCGCCATGGCATAAGAGCCTGCGCGAGTGTGAGGCGCGCCGCGTCCGTTCAGCGTCATCGATCGGCAGCCGACATTCGGGTGGCGCGCCGGCCTGATCGGCCGTAATTGGACGGCTTCCACGGCTCGCGCGGGAAGGAGGCGCGAGCGCGTCGCGATCCGCCTGGGCTACTTGAGCACGCGCTCAAACCGCGGGAGCAAAGAGCCTACGAGACGTCAGAAAACCACTCGCTTGCTGGCATTTCAGGTATGGAGCCAACCGGGATCGAACCGGTGACCTCCTGCTTGCAAAGTCGGATGCGAACGTTGCGGTTGGTGGCGGTTGGGCGTCAATGCGGGAAATTCGCGGGTTACGTGCGGCAGTCATGGTTGTGGATGGCGGTTGTTTTCCACAAGTGCTTAGTCCCTGCTTAGTCCCTCCGGCCGTCCATCTGCGCGGGAGGAGCGGAGCCGAGTGCCGAGACGGTCCTTCTCCTCCGAGAATTAGCAAGAGCCAGGGACGAACTGAGGCAGACGCTGGTGCGATGGTCTAGCTCGCCCTCGAGCTGCGATCATTGGGTCGCGGGTATCGTGGGTTCATGAGAGAGTCCTGGGATCGGTGACGCGATGGTTCGGGCTAATCCATGGCGAACCGAAGCGGGAGCCGTCGTGGACTAGGAACGATCGTGGTCCTCGTCGTGTTTGTCATTGTCGGCCCCGTCCTCTCGCTGGCGCCCACGACGGGTCGCCGGTCACTTCATCGCGCTTGCACCCAAGTCGTCACGCACATCTGCCGACCCGGCCCGAATCGTCTTCGGACGCGTCTGCCGCCTCGACGGTCCGCCGCCTCCTGCGCGGTCGCTAAGGTTCGAAATGTTTACGTTGAAGGCGTGGAGCGGCTGAAGAACCGCTGTGACTCCGGCGGAGCCCAAAGATTCCAAGCCACGCCGAGAGCCAGACCCACTGGAATCAGAACGGCAGGATCGGAGCGACCGAGAGCAAGCAGCAGCACGACGTGTAGCACCACGCCAGCAGACACGATCAGGCGTGCCGTCTCGTCTCCGTTTGCAACGCGCCTGTTCATCACGAAGCCACCGACACCAGCAGCGAGCATCAGTAGCCCGACAGGCACGTAAGCACCTCCAAGTGCGCCGAGGGGGAGCAGGAGGACTCCCTGGAGACAAAGACTTGCCGACCAGATGGCGAGGAGCACACGGGCGACGATTACTGGCATCGGCTGATCACCTTGAGGCGCCCCAGCTCCCGTAAAGAACGCGCGAACGTTTGGGGAAAGCCAGAGTGTCCCTACCGCCCCTAGGCATGCGAGCAGCACGAGGGTCATCTGCGTGTTGTGCACATTCCCCACTAGGAGCGCCGCGGCGAAGGCTCCAAGGAGCACGTAAGCGACTCCTCGCGCCACCCGATCGGCATTTGCCAGGCGCCATGCGACGTACAGGCAGATGGCGCCAAACGCGCCAAGCATGATCCACACCTCAAAGAGCAGCAAACCCAACGCGAAGAACGGACCGCTGAGCCCGAGCAATTTGAAGCTGCTCGGCATACTCTCGAGCACCGGCCAAAGCACGAACAGCCCACCAAACGTCATGAGCGCGCACACCGCGAGCAGCTCAAGCGGGATCGAACTGAGCGGACGCGGCAGCGCTTGCTGCCAAGCTGGCGTCGCGGACGGCGGCGCATCGGAAGTGGGCGGCTGAGAAACGGCGGTCAAGGCCGTGCCTGCGGGGTAATGATGGAGGTCTGAATGAGTGCGGTGCACTGTCGTGGTGGCGTTTGTGTTGGCCATTGCTTCCTCCTTGCGCGTCGATTGCGGTACTAGCCTCGTGTCCTACTAGCGCGTGCGCTAGCCCCCCAAGGGTTTGAGCTGCCTTACCTCGGCAGTCGCCTCAGCGAAGAGCCGCGCAGCGCGCGCTCCTCGCGCCAGTAGCGAGGGTTGTCCTAGTTAGTTAGCGTCGACGCCTGGGCACCGAGGAGCTAGCTCGCCAAACGGTTCCCGAGAACGTCACCTGTTGAAAAGGAATTCCGTTCTGGCTTGCGGCCAGACTGAGATAATTGGGCCCCACCGCCAGTCGGCGGGCTGGCACAAGAAGCGCGCCGTTGCCTGAAAGATCACCTGCCAACCCGGCGCCTGCTTCGTGCGGTTGTCTGCGACGTACCAGACTGAGTCGCACGCCACTGGGCAATCCTCGAGACTCCCAGCGAAGACGGATACTCGTCTTGGGCGCGAGTCGATGGCGCCGCGTGCTGCTGGGCGTGATGGCACCTGTTTGGATCAACGCAATTGGCTGCACCGTCACAGCTCGGGCGGTCAAGCCAGCAACGGCCGGTCCCAGCAACTCTACGTGCCAGGTGCCCGGACGCGGGTGCGGCACGGCGATCGTGGTTAGTCCGAATTCGGGTTGCCGCACGATGATGACTCGATGCGATCCCGCGCCATACAGGCGGCCGCTCGGGTCACGAACGCCGACGATTGGTGCACCTGCACCAGTCGCGTCGATCAGCAACAGCGATCGGCCGGAGGAAACTCGCACCGTGGCTAGCCTTCGTGCCGAGGCAACCCCAGGCACGGTTATCAGCTTCGTGGGTTGCGCGCCTACCAGCGTCGGCAACTGGAGGCTTCGCAGCTGGCGCCAGGTCTCTGTCATCGCAAGGGTCTGGCAGAACACGTGCGCGGGTGCACATAGCTCCCCGCTGGCGCCGAGACCCTTGTCAGACAGGATCGCTTGACCTTTGCCTGAGAGTCCGAACGCGCTGAGCATTCCGTACTCGCTGAGCGTGAAGTGCCTGGCGCTGAAGCCGGCGCCGCCGCCGACCTTCAAGGAGATCCCGGGAAGCTTCCCTTCGGCGGAAGCGCTTCCTCCCGCAGAGAACGGACTTACGTGCAGGTGCAGATGAAGCTGGCCGTGAAGCGGGGATCCGTCCTTGAGGACAAAGCTCACGGCGCCGTCGAAGGAGATCGCGCCTCCAAGGCTCAGCGTTACGCCGAGGTTGTCGAGATAGAAGGGCTCGACCGGCAGATCGGGCGCGCCCCAGAACCCTTCTGTGTTCGCGTTGACCGCCAGTGGGCCGTGCACTAGGCCACTCAAACCGCCGCCGAAGCCGCTCAGGAAGAAACCCGAATCCGCCAGGGGCACGTTTTGGCCGCCGATGTGGACGCTGAGCGAGTCCAGGGCACCACCGATCACGCTACCTCGCGCATCGAGCGACCCGATCGGGGCGGAGAGACCGCCCGATGCCGACCATGTGTCGCTCACGGCCTGATAGGAGAGATCGAGGCCGCTGAAGCCCCAGCCGCCGCCAAAATTGATCGCCCCAAGATGTGCCGACCCGCCCAGGGGGACGACGGGGTGGGGGGATCCGGCATATGTACCGAGGGCGAGCGAGCCAGATGGCTTCAGCGAGCCGAGCATCGACAAGTCGACTGACCCGCTCGCGATCAGGCCGCCGCCATTCGCGCCGTCGAGATACGTGGCGACCGAGCCGGTGGTGGGCAGCGATATCGGCAGCCCGCCGACACGGAGGCTCCCGAGACCGCCGAGCGATGCGTTGGTCACCGAGGTCTTTGCGACGCCGGTTTTCCCCGATATGGGTTCTGTGGTCCCTTCCGCTTCAATCGACAATGCGCCCGTCCCGAGCGTGAGTGGACCGCTGGGACGCAGGATCGTGATCGACGCGGGCGAGTTCATCGAGATGTGCTTGGCTGACATGTCGATTTCCAGCGAGCCACCGACGCCGACGCCGTCGTCGAGGACGACGTTTCCGCTAGCCGTGGCGACGGAGCCGGAGACTTCAATTCTTTCGGCGCAGACCGTGACCACCCCCACGCGAAGCGACCTAAAACCGCAGCGGCCCGAGCCGGTCACGGGCGTGGAATGGGGCAGGTTGTCCGGATCCCACTGCTGTGCCAACTCGTCGTACCAGATCTTCTGCAGCCAGTTGACACCCGACGGAAATGCGCCCGTGTGATCGATGTAGTCGGTGTCTAGC
>DATMPT010000037.1:0-2840 GCA_035567355.1 Solirubrobacteraceae bacterium | reverse complement strand
ATCGTGGCGACGGGTTGTCCGAAGCACAAGACGGCTCACAAGACGAGCAAGCGTAAGCGCGGGAAGAAGAGATGAGATGCCGGGCAGAGGAAAGGCATCATCCGGTGGGGTGGCGCCTGAGACGGTAGCCACGGGTCGAGTAGTGGGCCGGGTGGACCCGGCCGCGGCCAATAATGGTGTTGGTCGCGAGCGCGCCGGTGGTGTTGGCCGAGAGCGTGTCTCTGAGATCCAGCGCGCGCGGATGCTTTCGGCGATGACGGAGGTCGCCTCAGAGTGCGGTGCGGGGAACGTGACGGTCGCTCACGTTGTTGCTCGTTCGGGTGTGTCGCGCAGGACGTTCTACGAGATCTTCGAGGACCGCGAGGACTGCTTCCTCGCAGCGTTCGACGAGGCAATCGCACGGATCGCACGGACCGTCGTTCCCGCCTATGAGCGTGAGAAGCGTTGGCGGGACAGAATCCGTGCGGGACTGGGCGCGTTGCTTGGACTGCTCGAAGACGAGCCCGTGCTGGGAGGACTCGTGATCGTCGAGGCGCTGGGTGCGGGACCCCGAGCACTGGCGCGTCGCCAGCGTGTCCTGGACACGCTGATTGTTGCTGTAAAGGAGGGTCGCTCAGAAACAAGAGCAGGCCGTGAACCACCGGCACTAACAGCCGATGGGACCGTCGGGGCCGTCCTCTCGATCCTGCACGCGCGCCTGTTGGAGGAGGAGCCCGATGGGTTCCTGGATCTGCTCAACCCGCTGATGGCGATGATCGTGTTGCCGTACCTCGGACAGGCAGCAACAGACCGCGAACTGGGCAAGCCAACCCCCACACGGCAACCGAACACGACCAAACACCCCCCAGACCCCCTGCGCGATCTGGAGATGCGTCTCACCTACCGCACAGTCAGGGTCCTGCTCGCGGTCGCCGCGAACCCGGGCTCCTCAAACCGCACCGTCGCGGACGCCTCAGACATCGGTGACCAGGGACAGATCTCAAAGCTACTCGCACGCCTGCACGGACTCGGCCTGATCGAGAACAGCAGCGCAGGACCCGCCCGCGGAGAACCAAACGCCTGGACACTCACAGCCAAAGGCTGGCGGGTACACAACACCATCAACGCCAACGCTACAAGCCAAGCAGCCGCCCCAAGATCTCCCGCATGATCTCATCCGAGCCGCCGCCGATCGGCCCGAGCCGGGCGTCGCGCGCGGCGCGTTGGGCCCAGTGCTCGCCCATGTAGCCCATCCCGCCGTGGATCTGCAGGCACTCGTCCATCAGCTCGTAGGCGGCGCGCTGGGTGAGCAGCTTGGCCATCGTCACCTCCTTCAGCGGTTCCTCTCCTTCGTGGAAGCGGCGCAGGGCGTCGTAGGTGACGCAACGCGCGGTGTGGGCGCTCGTGGCCAGGTCGGCGAGCTTGTGCTTGATCGCCTGGTGCTTGGAGAGCGGGCGTCCGAAGCTGGCGCGCTCGCGCGCGTACTCGGCCGTGCGCTCGTACGCTAGGCGCATCGCCCCGACCGCTCCGAGCGCCATCGCGAGGCGCTCCCACTGGAAGTTGGCCATGATCAACTTGAAGCCCTCGTGCAGCTCGCCGAGCAGGTTCTCCGCCGGCACGAACACGTCCTCGAAGGAGATGGTGGCCGTGTCCGAGGCGTGCCAGCCGAGCTTCTCCAGCTTCGACGAGCTGACCCCCTCGTCGCGCTCCACGATCAGGAACGAGATCCCGTGGTGGCCGCCCTCGGCGGTCGTCTTCACCGCGGTAACCATGAAGTGCGCGCGCACGCCGTTGGTGATGTAGGTCTTCTCGCCGTTCACCACCCACCCGCCATCCACGCGCTCGGCCTTGGTGCGCAGCGCGGCGACGTCCGAGCCGGCGTCGGGCTCGGTGATCGCGAGCGCGCCGATCTTCTCTCCTTTGATCGCCGGTACGAGATAGCGCTGCTTGTGCTCGTCGGTTCCGAACTTCCAGATCGGCGGCGTGGCGATGTTGACGTGCGCGCCGATCCCGGCGGCGGTGCCGCCCGAGCCGATCCTCGCCATCTCCTCCACGAGCACCGCCTCGTGCAGGTAGTCGCCGCCCTGGCCGCCGAGCTCGGTCGGGTACTTCAGCCCGAGTAGGCCTTGTGCCGCGAGCTTTGGGAAGACCTCGTCGGGGAACCAGCGCTCGGCCTCCCACTGCTGCGCGTGCGGCGCCAGCTCACGGTCGAGGAAGCCGCGAACGGACTCGCGTAGCTCTTCGTGCTCCTCGGTGAATGGCGGAGTGGGATTGCTCATCAATTAATTATTTGGGAAGCTCCGACCGGCACATGTGCCGGTCGGCCGGACGGTGCATGCACCGTCCGGGACCGGGTCGCATGCGACCCGGTCTTAACAGGCTCCAAAGCTCTCAAGCATGCGGGCCCTTCTACAGCCCGTAGGACCGACCGATCACGTCCAGCATGATCTCGTCGGTCCCCGCGCCGATCCGGTTCAAGCGCGAATCGCGCCACGCCCGCTCGACGCCGTACTCCTTCATGTAGCCGGCGCCGCCGTGGATCTGGATGCAC
Organism: Solirubrobacteraceae bacterium; assembly: GCA_035567355.1. Classification (GTDB taxonomy): domain Bacteria; phylum Actinomycetota; class Thermoleophilia; order Solirubrobacterales; family Solirubrobacteraceae; genus Palsa-744. The sequence continues at coordinate 310 of DATMPT010000037.1, read as the reverse complement.
TCGTCGGCCACTTCCACCGCGATGCGTGAGGCGTGCAGCTTGGCCATCGAGATCTCCCTGACGGGGTACTCGCCGTTGGCAAAGCGCCAGGCGGTCACGTACACCATCTGGCGCGCCGTTTCGATCTTGGTGGCCATCTCGGCGAACTTGTGCCTGATCACCTGGAATTTGCCGATTTCGCGGCCGAACGCCTTGCGCTCTTTGGCGTATTCGAGCGTGCGGTCGAAGCATTTCTGCGCGCCCGCCACCGAGCCCGCGGCGCCGAGCAGGCGCTCTCCCTGCAACTCCCACATGATGTGGTAGAAGCCCT
>DATMPT010000036.1:0-6973 GCA_035567355.1 Solirubrobacteraceae bacterium | reverse complement strand
CGTGCAACGTCTTCTGGCAGGTTGGCTCCTCCGCGACGCTGGGCACGGGTACGCGCTTCGTCGGTACGATCATGGCCTCGGCGAGTATCACCGCGAATACCGCCGCCACGATTCATGGCAGGCTGCTGGCGCAAACCGGTGCAGTGACCATGGACACCAACACGATCACTACGTCCAACTGCGCCACCAGCGGAAGCGGTGGAGGCGGTAGCACGGAAACGACCACGCCTGCAGAAGCGACCAAGCTCGCGGAAACGAACACGCTCGCAGAAACTGTCGGCTCGGGTGCGACGCCCGGCACGACGACGACCTCGCTCCCACCGATCCGGTCAAGGCCTATGGGCAAACACGGCAAGCACCGCTCCCCGGCCAAACATCCTCACCACAGCTCGCGCAAACACCCGCTCGCACGGCCGGCGCTCCCGCACAAGCGGAGCCCCTTCACCGGATGAGCTCCCTGCGCCCCCGGTTCGGGTGCTGCTTAGCTGTCGGGCTCGCCGTGATGTGTCTGCTCGGTGCCACCGCCGGTCCGGCGGTGGCCGGCGGTGTTCCGGCTCACGTGCGGGCGACTCAGCAGCTTGCCGTGCTGCTTACCGCACACAGTGTACACCAAGAGCCCGAAGCTGGAGCCCCGCAGACTGAGCTCGTGTCCTCCCGTAGGCCAATCACCGGCGAACGGACCACCCTGCCCGTGACCGGAAGCCTGACCGGTCCCGACGGGGTCCGGTGGCTGCAGGTGATGCTGCCCGGTCGCCCCAACTCATCGACTGGCTGGATCGTCCAGAAGGGCACCCGCAAGCTCGTGACGGGCTGGCACATCGTGGTCGACCTTGCAGCCCGCCGCGTAAGCGCCTACAACAACGGTCGCCTCCTAGGAAGCTTTCAAGCGGTGGTGGGCAAGCCCTCGACGCCGACGCCCACCGGCGAATTCTTTGTCGAGGAGACGCTGCAGATGCCAGCCGGCGAGACTGGCGGCCCATACGCGCTGGCTCTGAGCGCCCGCTCGAACGTGTTGCAGGAATTCGAAGGCGGTCCGGGTCAGACTGCAATCCACGGACGTAACAACCTCGGCGGCACGCTGGGTACCGCTGCCTCGCACGGCTGTATCCGCCTTGCCACCGCAAGCATCGAGTGGCTGGCCACCCGCATCGGCCCAGGCACACCGGTAGGGATCTACGAGGGCTGAAGTCCAGTCCCGACGTCTACGCGACTCGGTCAGAGTCAGATATCTCCTCTAGCGGCGGGCGAGTCGGCGTCCGCTCTCGGTGTTCGGTGGGGTGTAGTTGAGCTCGTAATGGTGATAGAGCGCCGACTCGTCGGCCTGGGAGAGCTCCTCGCCGTGCTGCTCGATGTTGGGGGCAGCTTGAACCTGTTCCTTGGTTACCGCGACCTGCAGCTGGTCGGGGCCGACCTTGATGCCGCCGAGCGGTACGAAGGTCAAGTGGCGACCGATGAAGCCCTCCTTGACGGTGGCGAATTGCGGCTCATCGGTCTCGACGTCGACGTAGACGTCTTGGAGCTTGCCAACCTTCTCGCCGTTGAGATCGACCAGCAACTTGCCGTGCCACTCGGCGACATTCCACCCGGCCTGTTCTTGGTGCTCGGTCATTGTCTTGGCCTCTCTGCTCTAGAAGCATCAACCACTCTACTCTCGGTATACACGCTGCGGCACCCGCGGCCCAAGCGAATCGTCCCAGCTTGCTTGGAGGCGGTTTGTCGTCTGGTCGTGGCCGTGTGTTCTTGTAGTCGTGGGAGCCGCTCGCGGACTGCTGCCTTCAGCGCGATTGCATGAGCGGGAGTTATCCGCCGCTTGCTACTGCGTTGGACGAACTGCAAGTGAGAAACACGACGAGGTAAGCACTTGCGCTTCACCCAGCGTGACCGGGCGTGGGCGGAGCCTCAGCCGGCGTGCTCGGACGTCGTCCAACACGAAAGTATCGCCGCCGCTCAACGGATGCTTTCCTTTCGCACGGAGCAGAAGTGAGCGCTGGCGTAGGATCTAAGACCGATGACCCCTCGCCAACGTCCGCTCGCCGATCGCCACGAGGTGGGAACACACATTTGGCCGCGCTCGGAGCACGGGCTGTCGAGGTAGCACGAAACTCATCCGCGATGACCGACCCGAAGAACGAGCCCTCATCCGGCAGCCCGAACGCTGATCGCAAACCTCATGCCGTACAACTCCCGAAACCAACACAGATGAGCCGCATCACGAGCTTGCGTGTCCAGATCTGGGCCTTGCTAACTGGATTCAACCGTGGAGTCCTCGCGGTCGGGGCATTCGCAGCCGCCATTCTGGCGATAGGAGGTGTAGCACTAGCGCTGGAACATATCCTCCACTCTGGCTCCTCGAGCACGCGACTATCCACCCATGCAAGCTCTCCGTATATAGCCCTCAAAAAATCTGGCACTAGCGCCACCGAGAAGCCTCTCAAGAGTCAACGCCGTCTTCTCGAGGTGAAGCACGTGCTTCGCCTCGCCCCGAATCTCCGGCCGCAGATGTCGCCCTGTCGCTGCGCGCCTCGACAGACGCATACGTTTGCCTGATTGGCGATAACGGACGCAAGTTGATCCCAGGCGAAATACTGCAGCCGGGTTCCACAACACAGGTGTATCGCGCCAAGCGCTTTGCGATCACTCTTGGCAACAGCTCAGTAACAATGATCGTAAACGGGGTGCCGCTCAGGGTTCCCGGCGTCCAGTCAGGCGATTGGCTACTCGATCACAAAGAGTACCGGCCGTCGGCCGCTGGCGACCAGTCAGCTACCTACATGCCAATGAGCGTACCCAGGATCGTCGCGTATGTAAGCCGGCCATGACCGCGTGGTCAACAGAGATATACGCCCGCGTGTGGAGGCAATCACTGTAGCTTTGCGCGACAAATAAGACTCTTGCGAGGGTTGCGGGAGACGATCGCTGTGAACGAGGACGAGGCCGGCGAGGCGCGTGCTTCCATCTCGTGTGGCGCAAGCGGGGGCTAGCCCTCGGTTGGCTGCTCGCAAATCGTCCAACTCATGTCCTCCGCTCGCTACCCTTCGGCAGATGCTCAAGGTCCTCGCCACTGCCAGCAATCCGGTCGAGCAGAGCCTTCTTCTCGCTCGCCTAGCGGACGCAGGCGTTCCCTGCATGCGCGGCGCCGGAGGTGCGCGAGCTGCGCTCGGCAGCGGACGCGACATACTCGTTGAGGAGGAGGATCTGGCCCGGGCCCATGAGATCCTCAAGGAAGACACCGAAGGCTTCGACGAAGAGGAACTCGCTCGTCTCAGCGAAGAAGCGGGTCGGCAGGCGGCCGAAGCGATCCCGCAGTTCCCTCATCCCGCTCCAAGAGATCAGACCGGTCCGCCGACGCCCGTCGAGGCTCAAGCGCCAGCAAAAACGCACGGCCTTCTCAAAGCATTTGAGAGGCTCACCACGGACAAGGACGAGACGAATAGTCCCTTCGGGCGCTGAGGACTCAGAACAACCCCCCGGGCTCCGACGGACGGACCACAGCGCACTATCTACGATCTCGTGATCAGCAGGAATAATCCTGCGCGAGTAGATGGCACATCCGAGCATCGTGGACGCGGGGCCTACCTGCCCTGCGTCGAAAACGACGAGCCCTATATCCCTCAAGACGGCCGCGCTGGGGCGTCTTTACGCACAACCCAACCTCCAGCCAAATGCTCCGGGGGTCGGGCCTTGACCAACCCACCCACTCCCGCTTTCCGCCGTGGCTGTTGCACAAAGCGTGTAGCGAACGCGGTCACATCGGCTACGCGCAACGGAAGCAACTCGTATATCGCGAAGGCCTCACCGATGAAGCTGAGCGCATCGTCGCTGAAGGGATGCAACGGCTCGATTTGCCCTCCCGTACATGATCAAGCCAGAGGCCGTGTATTTCCTCGTCGTCTCACTGCACGAGATGATCTCGGGACAGGTCGCTGCCGTGGATGAGCAGGAGCTCGTGCGAATCCGCGACGTGTTGCCCGAGGACGTGGTGACGATTCTGAGCGAGGCACTCCGCCATGTGACTGCTGACATCACAGGACACGACGTAGCCGACGCCATCAGCGCCAACTGGCCAGTCTCGCGTCGACTTCCTCGATCAATTGGGAGGAGTAGACGGCGCGTCGAATGACGCCGAGGATTGGCGTCAGGCCGCGACCCAAGCCGTCGGGATCGCCTCGTCAGTCACGACCGCAGCCTTGGCAGCGCTGGCGGCGATCGGCATGGTCGTCACCTTCGTCGCGGGCAAGTACCACAAACTCGGGCGTCTTTTACGTGCTGATCGGCGTCAGCGCTGGCTGTTCGTGATCGCGATCGTAGTCGTAGTCGGCGCGCAGGGAACGGCCGAAGTCACCAATCAGGGCTACAAAGGGTCGTGGTCTCCCTTCACCGAGAAGAGGTTGTTCAACTGGCGGGCGAACATCACAATGGCGGGCTTCGCTTTCTTCGTCTTTGCGATCCTGTTGGTCCGCTGTCACCGGCGATCCCCGCGAAGACCCCGGCGAGTTCTGCGACCCGTAGCGAAGTCGCCGTGCCCCAAGAACGCCTCGCGCGAGATGAAGTGCTGCTGGAGCGGATCGCCCCAAGGGTCCGTGATCACACCCCGTAAAGCCCGCCGTCGGCTTCCTCGATCTCGAGCAAGTCAAGCTGGTACTCGGTCGCGAGGGCGAGCACGAGTCAGGCCTCTCGCTACGCCAGATCGTCGCGTTGTGGGTCCAGGTTAGACGTCTGGACCAGCGAGAGTTCCCCGACACGATTATCGGCTGGGCTGAGGTTCTCGTCGATGTCCTGCAACGCATGCCCTACTCGATCGTGGCCGAGATGCTGCGTCTGGAGGATCTCGACGGCACGCTGATGCGAGACCTCGCCGACGCAAACGCGACGACGCGTCACGGCATTGCTTGGGGGGTCTTCAACGATGTCGTCAAGGGATGGTTGGAAGGCATGTCGCTAACTGACCTCGCCTCCGTCACAGTGCGCGGCGATGCGTCCGGCAAGAACGGTCGGGGCAGCGGCAACCCGCTGCCGAAGATCATCGGACTCACTGAGCAGATCCTCGTATTCGGGATGACCCGGATAGCTGGGGGCCTAGCGGTGCTCGTGACCTCCGCCGTCGCGCGCGAGGGCGACCTGGGTTGGCAATTGTCTCTCAGCGCCGCCCGCGCCCTCGAGCAGCTCTCAATGGGCTTTCGCGCCGGCGCCGGCGACGGCGCGAGCCTCCTTTGGTGGCGATTCGGCGGCCTTCGCTACCGTCGCTTGGCGCACCTGGCCGCCCGCGTACTTCCTCCACCGAGGACATGCTCGCAACCGACGAGCACGCACGAAAATGGGCCCGGGGCTCGCGCGAGGCGCTGCTCGACCCCGAATTCCTCGTGGACACCGAGCGGGTAGCTCTCTCTGACGATGAGCGCAAGGCGCTTCTCGCGATCACGCTCCTGAGTGACACCTAACCACAACAAAACCGCAGCGAAGCGGCAGCGCCGCTCGATGCTTGAATCCGAGCTAGCGTCTCGCGCGTCATCGACTCCCGAAGAGCGCAATACGGGGGGCCTGGGCATCTCCGGGGCCCAACCAGCCTTGTCGGATACCCGGGCGGCGGTGTGCACCGAGATCTGAGGGTTCCTCTCAATTCGGGAACACCGATCGATGTAATCGATCATTGCTATGGGCGAGTCCTCGAGTAGGAAGGCAATCCGCGAGCCAGCGACGACTCAGACCGTACATTCATGCTACCATGATATCATGGCTAAGAATCTGACTGTGCGGCTCGACGACGAGCTTGCATCCGATACCGACGCGCTTGCGCGAGCCGAAGGCAAGAGCCTAAACGAGACCGTCAAGCACGCCCTCGCCGAGGCGGTGCAGCGTCGGCGCGAAGACCCCGAGTTCAAGGCGCGTGTACGTCGCATCATCGAGGAGGACCGCGAGTTGCTAGAGCGACTCGCCAAGTGAGCATCCGCTACATCGAGTTGGTCGAGTACCTCGCAATCGCCGCGGAGGTAACTGGGCTAGACGTCAACACGCTTACACGTGTCGCCAAGATCGACCTCGCGGAGTCGGCGCTGCATGCGCCAGCAGCCGGCTTCGGCGAGACAGAGTTCTACCCGGACTTCATCGAGAAGGCCTCCGTTCTAACCGTGCATCTCGCGAAGAACCATCCGTTGCCTGATGGCAACAAGCGCGCCGCCTGGGTAGCGTTGCGCTTGTTCATCGCGATCAACGGTTGGACGTGGCGCACCACACCGACTGTCGATGATGCCGAGCAGGCCGTCCTGGCCATCGCCGCCGGCACATGGAGCCAGGACGACATGGCCACATGGCTGCAGCGCCACCTCACGCCACCGTCCACAACGCCCTCGTAGGCTCGCCCTGACCATGCACCGGTCCTCTTCATCAGACTTTGAGACCGTTGCCATCGTCCGCTGATCGACGTCGCAATGCGCTCTGGTCTTCAACGAGAGGAGATCGAGATGCCGCACAATCGGGGCACACGCCACAAACCGAGATATGTAGGGCTCGTGTCCTACAGGGGACACACGAAGTGGGTCGGCACGCACTCCAGTCTTGAGGCCTATCGAGCAGCCGAGCAGCGGCGGCTTGCCGAGCTGTGCAGAGAAGTTGATAGTGCCGAGCAACGACGTATCCCGACAGTGTTGGAGTTCGCAGGGGCTGTGATTCATGAGAACGGCATGATCACAATGACCTGGCCGGATGGACAGCGAGCGTTGAAGGAGACCGGACGCCGGGCTTCCAGCGTGAAGCGTATGCGGGAGGCGCTCCGACCGTTCATAAGGGACTTCGGCGAGCGTCGCCTCGATAGTTTCGGCCGCGACGAGGCATTGACGTGGGCGCTCGCTCACGGCCGCAACGTCCAACAGTCCGTGCGGCAGTTCTTCAATCACGCCACCGACCGCGAGCTAATAGCGAGTAATCCCTTCGCCCGCCTCGGCGTAAGCAAGCGTACGCGCCGTATCGATCGGCCCGA
>DATMPT010000035.1:0-2854 GCA_035567355.1 Solirubrobacteraceae bacterium | reverse complement strand
CCGCCCGCCCCATCTCGATCGTCGCCATCGTCGTGTTCTACCAGTCGACCGGGTTGCCCAGAGCCCGTGGTGCCAATGAAATTCCCGCCCGCCCCATCTCGATCGTCGCCATCGTCAAGCGGCAGGCTACCCGGCTGCGGCGCAGAATGCCTCGTAGTCCGGGAACACGCCCATCTCCTCGTCTGCGATCTCATCGGGCGGGCGCGAGCAGATCGGGCACTCGGGGTCGCGGTGGACCTTGACCTCGGTGAGCGTGGCGGCCAGGGCGTCATACAGCAACAGGCGCCCAATCGCGGGGTCGCCGATGCCGAGGATCAGCTTGACCACCTCGGTTGCCTGCAGGAGTCCCATCGTGCCCGGCAAGACACCGAGCACGCCGTTGGCGCCGCAGGAGGGCGCGAGCTCCGCCGGCGGCGGCTCGCGGAACAGGCAGCGGTAGCACGGGCCCTCATACGGCTTGAACACCGAAAGCTGACCGTCGAAGCCGAGGATCGAAGCGGACACGACCGGGATCTTCAGGCGCACGGTGGCATCGTTGAGCAGGTAGCGCGTGGGGAAGTTGTCGACGCCGTCGACGATCACGTCATAGCCCGCGATGATCTCCATGATGTTGGAGGCGTCCAGGCGCACCGGGTACTTGACGACGTTCACGTCGGGGTTGAGCCCATGGATTGCCTCCTCGGCGGAGTCCACCTTCGGGATGCCGATGCGCCCGGTGGAGTGGATCACCTGGCGCTGCAGGTTCGACAGGTCCACCTTGTCGTCGTCGACGATGCCGAGCGTGCCGACGCCGGCCGCGGCCAGATAGAGCGCGGTCGGAGAGCCCAAGCCGCCGGCGCCGAGCAGGAGGACCTTGGCGTCCAGCAGCTGCTGTTGGCCCTCGCTGCCGATCTCGGGGATCAGGAGATGGCGCGAGTAGCGCTCGCGTTGCTCGGGGGACAGGGTACGCGGCACGTCGACCTCATAGCCGCGGTCCTTCCACAGCGCGATGCCGCCGGTCATCGACTCGACGTGCTCGTAGCCGAGATCGTCGCGCAGGGTGCGCGCCCCGTAGGCCGAGCGGTTGCCGGAAGCGCAGTAGAGGATCACGTGCGCCGAGCGATCGGGCACAATCCCCTCGATGCGCGTCTCCAGGTAGGAGCGGGGCACGTGCTTGGCGCCGGGGAGCAGCCCGGAGGCGAGCTCCTCGGCCTCGCGCACGTCGACGATCGCGACGCCCTCCTGCAAGAGCTCCTTGACCTCGGAGGGGTCTACCTCGTCGATTTCACTCTTTACCTGGCGCAACAGGTCCGCGCTGGACGGGCTCATCTCGAAACTCCTGAATTGCGGTCGGGATTCTTTGCTTCACAAAGTATAGCCACATGGCCTCGCCCCGCCTATGGCCGCCTGACGGCGGCCACCTTGCTTGGGAGAGGGCCCGCCTACGGCCACCTGACCCGACGACCACCATGCTTGGGAGAGGCCCACCAACAACCACCCGACCCGACGACCACCATGCTTGGGGACGGGTTTGGCATACCCTCTCCGAGTGCTCAAGACACACGTCGTTATAGCCGCGGCGCTTGCGTTTCTCGTGGCGGGATGCGGCGGAGGAGCCACTAGGAGAAGCCCATCCGCGGGTGGGCAATTCGACGGCGCAGCTTATCCTCTGGGAGTGCGGGCGCCGGGCTTCACGCTCGAAAACCAGCTCGCAAGGCGCGTATCGTTGAGCGCCTTCAGGGGGCGGGTGGTCGTGCTGGCGTTCCTGTCGACCGACTGCCGGGCGTGCGTCCTCGCGGCCCAGCAGGTTCGTGGCGCGCTCGACGAACTGGCCGGCGCGCCCACGTATGGGAGAGGCACGGCCGTGGGCGCCATGCAGGTACTGTTCGTGAGCACCGACCCTCGCGTGGACACGAGCGCGAACGTGAAGCGCTTGCTCGCGGAAACATCCCTGACAGGCCGCGTCGAGTATCTGACGGGAACCCCGAAGGAGCTGGGACCCGTATGGCGCGCCTACCGAATCCCGCCGCCGAGCACCGGCAGGGCTGCCTCAGAAGCGGCCACGACCGTGCTGTTGATCGGTCGAAGCGGCGACGAGCGTGTCGCCTTCGGGCTCGAACAGCTCACCCCCGAAAGCCTCTCACACGACATTCGCCTGCTGCGCGACGGCCGATCGCGAGCGCATTCGAACGCTCCGTCGCCCGCCGCCTGATTCCCGCCACCCCACCCGTCCCATCGCCGGCCCCAATGGCGGGTGGATGGTGCGGCTGATACCCTAGCTCTCAGGTAGGTATTCAGACGATGATGTTCTCAACCAAGGCCGAGTACGGCGTGCGCGTCATGGTCGAGCTGGCGAGGCGCGCCGGTGAGAGTCCCGACAGCGCCGGGTCGGTCGTGCCGCTCGCGGAGATCGCCGAGCACGACGGGATGCCGCTCGCCTACCTCGAGCACCTAGTCGCGCGCCTGCGCAAGGCCGGTCTGATCGACAGCCGCAGGGGCTCGCGCGGCGGCTACATGCTGGCGCGTTCCGCCGCGGAGATCACGATGGCCGAGGTGGTCGAGGCGCTGGAGGGGTCGATCGCCCCGATCGAGTGCATCTCCCAAGGGCCCGACGGCAGCGTCGTGTGCTCACGCGAGTCCGACGCAAGCCACGTGTGCCCGACCAAGCTGCTGTGGACGCGCGTTCGCTTTTCGATCGTGCGCACGCTCGAAGACACCACCCTCGCCGACCTGCTCGTGCCCGCCGGGGTGCTCGTGACCAAGCGCTCCCTCACCCCCGCCGAGGGCGCGCTGCCGACCCTTCCGCCGACCCCGTCCACCACTCAACAGACCGCCACAAGCGCGGCTTAGCAAAGGAACCATGGCCGACCTCGAA
>DATMPT010000034.1:0-10185 GCA_035567355.1 Solirubrobacteraceae bacterium | reverse complement strand
GGTCTCGAGCTTGTGACGATTCTCTCGCGGACGTTTGGCGAAGAGATCGAAGTGACGCTGATCGACAAGAACGACTCGTTCGTCTTCGGATACTCAAAGCTCGATGTGCTGTTCGGTCGAACGACACTCGACGCGGTGCAGCTTCCCTACGGCGACATCGCCAAGCCCGGCGTACGCTTCGTGCGGGAGACGATCACCGCTATCGATCCCTTGACGCGTCAAGTCACAACAGATGGGGGCGTCCACGGGGCCGATTTCCTGGTTGTGGCACTTGGTGCCGACTACGATTTCGATGCCACGCCGGGGCTGGTGGAGGCCGGCAATGAGTTTTATTCCGTGGCCGGCGCGACGCGACTTGGGGAGTTGCTCCCCAACTTCTCAGGAGGCCGCGCGATCGTTGGCGTGTGCGGGGCGCCATTCAAGTGTCCACCCGCGCCCAGTGAGGCTGCGTTGTTGCTGCACGACTACCTCTCCGCGCGTGGCATTCGCGAGGACTGTGAGATCTCGTTTGTGATTCCCCTGCCCAGCCCCGTCCCTCCCTCGCCTGAGACCTCCCGCGCGCTGGTGGCTGCTTTCGCAGAGCGTGACATCGCGTTTGTGCCCGGCCGTCGTGTTAGCTCCCTGGACGCCAGGCGCCGTGTGGCGGTTCTTGACGACGGCCAAGAGATGCCCTACGACCTGTTCCTCGGGGTCCCCAAGCACCGCGCTCCCGAGGTGGTCTTGGCCAGTGGTATGGCCGAGGACGGCTACATTCCGGTGGACCCGCGGACTCTCCAGACGCGCTTTCCGGGTGTGTATGCAGTCGGAGACGTCGCCACGATAGGGGTGCCCAAGGCCGGCGTGTTCTCCGAGGGCGCCGCCCGCGTGGTGGCCGCCGGGCTGATCGCGAAGCTAAGGGGCGCTCCCGAAGCCGACGCCTATGACGGTCTGGGCTCCTGCTACATCGAGTTCGGTGCCGGTCGCGTGGGGCGCGTCGATGTGGACTTTCTCTCGGGACCCAAGCCGACCGGCACCTATCACGAGCCGTCGCTGGCCTTGGTCGCCGAGAAGGAGCACTTCGGCTCCAGCCGGCGCGCCGCCTGGTTTGAGCGCTAGTCGGGTATGCGGCGGTCAGGGGCTGGCGCTTGTGGTCCGCGCCATGGATGAAGCTCGGCAAGACTGCCTGCTTTGAACGGGCGAAAGTTCGGTGAAGTTGTCGATTCCAGTGTGGTCATCGTCTTGGAGGCGACACACCTACGCCGTGAAGGAGTCAGCGAGCCGCGTCGCCGCGCTCCGAGGCGGGTAATCAACGGCGATGAAGCAAGTCGCGTCGCCGGGCTCCAGGGCGGGTAATCAACGGCGATGAGCTTGGATAAGCCAGTGGGATCGCCCCGGCTCGGCGAGTACCGGCGCAAGCGCAACTTCGATGCGAGCCCCGAGCCCGAGCCCGAGCACGGTGGCCTCGACGGTGTTGCAGATGCTCGCTTTGTCGTCCAAGAGCATCATGCCACGCGGTTGCACTGGGACCTGCGGCTCGAGCACGGTGGAGCGCTCGCGTCGTGGGCGATACCCAATGGGATACCAGACGATCCAAAACACAACCGCAAGGCCATCCAAGTCGAGGATCACCCACTCAGCTACATCGACTTTGAGGGCACGATCCCCGCCGGCGGCTACGGGGCGGGCGAGGTGAGCGTTTGGGATCGGGGCACCTACCGTTGCGAGAAGTGGCAAAGCGAGGAGGTCATCGTCGTTTTTGAAGGTGAGCGTCTGCGCGGACGCTATGTGTTGTTTCGCGCCGGCCAAGCGAAGCAGGACTGGATGATCCACCGCATGGACCCATCCTCGGACCCCGGCGCCGAGGAGATGCCCAAGCTCGTCGAGCCGATGCTCGCGAGGCTCTCAACGCTGCCGGCGGATGAGTCTGAGTGGGCTTTTGAGGTCAAGTGGGATGGAGTACGGGCGATCGCCTACTCCCAGCCCGGACGCATTCGGCTATTGAGTCGCAATGGCAACGAGGTGACGGGCGCCTATCCAGAGCTACGTGCGCTGAACCGTGCGCTCGGCTCACATACGGCGATCCTCGACGGTGAGGTCGTCGCCTTCGACGACGCCGGCCGTCCCAGCTTCGCGGCGTTGCAACCGCGTATGCACTTGCGTGGGATGCCGCACTCCGTCGCTTGGCGCAGACCAGACCGGTCACATATCTTCTGTTCGACTTGCTGTGGCTTGATGGGCACAGTCTCATGGAGCTTCCCTACAGCGAGCGTCGCGCCTGCCTCGATGCCTTGGCGCTCGATGGGGATCGTTGGAGCGTGCCCTCGTTTCACGCGGGCGAAGGAAGCGCACTCCTCCTCGCAACACACGAGCAAGGTCTGGAGGGGGTGGTGGCCAAGCGACTCGATTCGCGCTACGCACAGGGCCGCAGGGAGGGTAGCTGGCTGAAGATCAAGCACGCCAAACGCCAGGAGCTCGTGATCGGCGGTTGGAGCGAGGGAAAGGGCTCACGCTCCGGTCGAATCGGTGCGCTGCACCTCGGCGTCTATGAAGCGCGAATGCTGCGCTATGCAGGACGTGTGGGGACAGGCTTCGATGAGCGGGAGCTCGAGCGTCTCATGGATCTGCTGACTTCGGGTGCCCGCGAGGACTCTCCTTTTGTGGGGACCCAGCCTCCGCGCGGTGTCCACTTCGTAGATCCCTTACTTGTTTGCGAGGTTGAGTTCACACAATGGACCAAGGACGGGCTGTTGCGTCATCCGGTCTACAGGGGCCTGCGTGAGGACAGGCCAGCCACGGCAGTTGTGCGCGAGCTGGTGGAGATGCCACCGCGGCGCCCGGTCGATACCCAGACGGGTCCTTTGGACATGCGCCAGCTAATCGCCTGCGGACGCCGCGTGCGGGGTGGCGTGGAGGTGGTGCTGGAAGGGCGCACACTCAAGCTCACAAATCTGGACAAGGTGCTCTACCCGAAGGCCGGTTTCACCAAGGCGGATCTGATCGAGTACTACGCGGCGGTTTCCCCCGTCCTGCTGGCCCATCTGCGTGATCGTCCGCTGACCCTCAAGCGCTACCCCGACGGAGCGGAGAGCGAGCCCTTCTATGAGAAGCAGTGCCCGAAGCATCGCCCCGAATGGGTGCGCACGACGGGAGTCTGGAGTGAGAGCAACCAGCGTGAGATCGACTTCTGTCTGTGTCAGGACCTATCCACGCTCGTATGGCTTTCGAATCTCGCCGCCATCGAGCTTCACCCATCGCTTTCTCGTGCGGAGGCGATCGAGTGCCCAAGCTCTATGGTCTTCGATCTGGATCCCGGCGCGCCGGCAGGAATCCGCGAGTGCTGCGAGGTAGCGCTTGACCTGAGGGACATGTTCGCCCAGCTGCAGATGCGAGCCTTCGCAAAGACCTCCGGGCTAAAGGGCCTGCAGGTGTATGTGCCGCTCAACGATGACGGTGTGAGCTATGAGCAGACAAAGCCATTTGCCCACGCGGTGGCTGACGTCCTTCAACGCGAGCGCCCCGAGCTGGTGGTCTCGCAGATGTCCAGGGCGCGCCGCTCGGGCCGCGTGCTCATCGATTGGAGCCAGAACGACAAGCACAAGACGACTGTGTCTGTCTATTCGCTGCGAGCGTCGGTCTACCCCAGGATCTCAACCCCCGTGAGCTGGGAGGAGGTCGAGGTGTGTCGCGACAGGGGAGATCCGGCGTTGCTCGCGTTCGATGGTGAGAGCGCTCTGAAGCGCGTGGCCGAACATGGCGATCTCTTCGCCGAGGCGATCTCACTACACCAGCAACTTCCGGCGCTTGAATCCTGATGCTCGTCGTTGCGCACTGACCGGCGATCCAATGCACTCGGCGCCAAGCTGTCCAACCGAGCGGTCTGCTCACAAGAGCGGCCAGGCTGGCTCCGCCCATCTCAAGCCCGTAGCTCTGCCCAAACAACCTTTCCGCCGGAGTGGACCTCCGTACCCCAGCGGGCGCAGACTGCTTCGACCAAGCCCAGCCCGTGTTCGGGGAATGGCAGTAATCCGCGGCTTGCTGGAGCGCCCCCCAGGAGGGGACTTGCATCTGAAACCGCTATACGCAACATCGGATCCCGCCATCTGACCGAGACCGAGAAGGGTGAGCCGGCATGAAGCACCGCGTTGGCCGCCAGCTCACTCACCACGAGCGCTGCATCCGCGATGACTGTGTCACTGTAGTTTTTTCGCCGCAGTGCGGCGAGGACCAGGCGCCGTGCCTGCCCGGGCGCCTCGCGCCCAGCGCCGAACTCGGCGGCCAACTGGAGCCCGGGGGGGCCTTCCACCGCTCTTTGCCAATGCCCGCCCCAAGAATGAACCACAGATGAGTGTCGGGGACAGACCTGGGCGAGGTACGGACCGGCGGCTCCGGCGAGGTCGCCCTGATGCTCGGAGAAATGGGCAACACGATCGCCGCCGGCCTCAATTCCTTCTTCTGTCGTCCTTAAGGTCATTGGCTACCTGTCGCTACCTGACGACGAATTCTCGCTCGAGCCCATACGCATCTATACGGTCTCCGGTCTCACTACCCCATCGTCGAGGCTCGAAACGCTGGCGGGACTGACCCGAGCAGGCTGTAGCGGCGGGGCCAGCCAGCGGCGCGCATCAGGTCATGTACCTGGACCGGCCGCTCGTTGAGGCATTGCATAGTGGCGGCCCTTCTGGGCCACAACGGTGGGTGATAGCGCAGGATCGCCCAGGCCCAGGGGGAGATACTCGCCGAGGGACCGTGGGAGCGCAGCGCGCACTTGGCGGGCTGCCCGCCGACGCCCCAGCTTGAACGGGTGCAAACAGGACTAGTGTGGCGCTGCCTTCGCGTGACGCCTGAGCCGTGCCCGCGCGCGAGAGGCTGAGACAGCTGCCGTGAGGCTCGCCACGTCGTAGGCGCCGTGGTGGCGACGACCGTTGATGAAGAAGGTGGGCGTGCCCGCTACATCGCTCGCGTCGGCCGTGGCCACGTCCTGGTCGATGCGTGGGGCGTGCGCGCGACGGCGCAAGTCCTCCCAGAAGCGCTCCACGTCGAGGCCTAGCCGCTCGGCGTCGTCTCGCAGGGCCGGGAGGCTGAGCTCGTTCTGATGGGCTAGCAGCGTGTCGTGCATGGCCCAGAAGTCGCCTTGCGAGGCGGCCGCCTCGGCCGCCTCGGCCGCCATCTGCGCGTGGGGATGGACATCGTTAAGCGGGAGATGGCGCCACACGTAGCGCAGCTCATCGCCGAATGAATCGAGTAGCTCGCGGATCACAACCTCGGCTTGGCCGCAGTAGGGACACTCGTAGTCGCCGTACTCGAGGAGTGTCACGGGTGCCTCCTTGGCTCCACGAACGTGATCGCGGGCGGGATCGATATCGTCGGCCAGATCGAGGATCTCCTCCTCGGTATGGATCAGCTGGCGGGCCCGCACCGATGTGGGCAGCCGGGCGATCACGCGGAAAGCAATCCAACCGGTGAACGAGGCCAGGACCCCTGCCGTGAGTACGCCGAGTGTGGCCTCTTCGAGCTGGAGCCCACGAAAAGCAAGGCTCGAGATCAAGAGTGCAACGGTGAAGCCCACGCCGGCCACAGCTCCGTCCCCGACGATTCCCGGCCAGCTGAGCACGCGTGGCAGTCCCCCGAGCCAGCGGCGTGAGGCAAGCCAGGAGGCGCCGAGGATGCCAAGGGGCTTACCCAAGACGTAGCCACACACGATTCCCAAGGTCACCGGCGAGGTGAAGGCATCGGAGAGCAGCTTGCCGCTGACGTGAACGCCCGCATTGGCGAGCGCAAACAGAGGCACGATCAGGTAGCTGGTCCACGGGTGGAAGAGGTGCTGGAGGCGCTCGTTGGGGGAAATAGCCGAAGACAGGCCCAGCTGTGCGGTGCGGGCGAGCCCGGGTGTGGGTTGCTCGCGAAAAGAGCGTGTCAGTTCGCTCACCTGCTCCAGCTCGCCGCGTACCGGGGGGTAGGCGCTTGTAGTGAGACCGAGCGCGAGCCCGGCAATAACGGGGTCGATGCCCGACTCATACAGCGCCACCCAGATCGCGACTCCCAGTGCGGGGCGTAGTCGCCGGCGCCAGATGCGGGGGAGATAGCGCAACGCCAAGAGTGCCGCGAAGAAACCGATAGCGAGCGCCAGCGCAAGCAAAGACACGTGGGCGGTATAAGCGGTGGCGATTACCACGAGCGCAACCAGGTCGTCGGCGATCGCAAGCGTGAGCAGGTACACGCGCAAGCGAGTCCCGCCGGGAGCGACGAGCGCGAGCACACCAAGGGCGAATGCGGTGTCGGTCGACATGACGGCTCCCCAGCCATGTGCCCCCGAGCTCCCAGCATTGAATGCGAGATAGATGAGTACAGCCAAGGCCGCCCCCCCGAAGGCCGAGATGGCCGGCAGGGCGATACGGCGTCGCTCGCGTAGCTGTCCCATGTCGATCTCTCGCCGCGCCTCCAGGCCGGCGACAAGAAAGAAGAAGGTCATCAGGCCATCGTTGATCCAGTGCCTCAGATCTTGTGACAGCCCGCTGGCGCCGAGTTGGATCGAGAGCTTGGTGCTCCAGAGCGACTCATACGAGCTCGACCAGGGCGAGTTGGCCCACAGCCAGGCCACGAGCACGGCTCCCAGCAACACCGCAGCCCCGCCAGTCTCGGTCGTGAGGAAGTCACGAATGGGTGTCGCGAGGTTGCGCGCCCAGGCGGTGCGGTCGGTAAATGCCGAAGACGGCGGGGCGAGCGCGTCTGCGGCGCCCGATTCGCCTCCCATTTGCATAGGCGCGAGCCTAGTGGACGATGGCGCTCGCACCCCTCGCGACCGGCTCCAGGAGAGAAGGCTCCAGGAGAGAAGAGAGTCTGCAGTTCGCGATTAGCGAGAGCGCTGCGGCTCGCGATCCGGTCCGTCGAGCCAGTAGCTGACTAGTTCGCTCGTCGTCCGCTGCTGGCTGGGGAGCCGGAGCGCAGTGTTCAGAAGAGGCTTTGCTGGGACTCGTGGGGTTTGCGCGAGGCTGTCCCAGCTTGCTGGGTTGGGCCAGGCAACCTCCTGAAGCTGCTTCCCGGAGCCCGCCCTTGCACAAGCTCCGTCAACCGCTTGCGCTCCTGCGCCGGAGCGTAGGCGCCGCTTCGGTAGAGCTCTTCGTAGCGCCCGAGGAGCTCCGGGCGCTGGCTGCACAGCCAGTCCATGAAGATGTCCTTGACCTCGCGACGCAAGTGAAGCGCGACTCCACCGATGTGTGTGGCACCGGCTTCGACGGCACCCTGGAGCAACGGCTCGAGCTGGTGAGGGGCATCGTTGATACCTGGCATCAAGGGCGCGATCAAGACCCCCGTGGGAATGCCAGCACGATTGAGCTCGGCAACCGCCTCCAATCGGGCTCGCGGGTTTGGTGTGTGCGGCTCGGTTGCCCGCCATGCGCGCTCGTCGAGAGTGGGAATCGACAGGCTCGCGCTGATCGTGGTGCGCTGTGCGATCTGCAGCATCAAGGGTAGGTCGCGTAGCAGTAGCGGGGACTTGGTGAGCACAGAGCAGGGATTTCCGAGGCCTCCTGCCGCGTCGCGCAAAGCCTTCCAGATGCCCTCCATCAACCGATAGCGCCCCTCTACCCACTGGTAGGGGTCGGTGTTGGTGCCGAGCGCCACGTGCTCGCGCTTCCATGAGCGACGAGCCAGCTCCACTCGCAACACCTCCGGAGCGTTGACCTTGACCACGATCTCGCGCTCGAAGTCGCGGCCCGCGTCGAAGCCGAGATAGCGATGGGTGGGACGCGCGAAGCAATAAATGCACGCATGACTGCATCCCCTGTAAGGGTTGATCGTCCAGTTGAAAGGCATGCGCGAGCGGGCGGGCACCCGGTTGAGCACCGAGCGGGCGCGTACCTCGTAGAAGCGCATATCGAGCGCCTCGGGGGCGTCGAAGTGCCTTACGACGGCCTCATCCCGGTAGCCGGGCAGGCGACGCTGCTCGTCTGCCTGCTCGCTGAGACCAGCCCATCGCACGAACGTATGTTCGCACACGTAGCGGACGCTTCCGCTGCCTCACGCGCGCCAGGCGGTCAATATCGCACATAGCGGCCGTTTGAGGAAGCAACGGACTAACGTCCCTCGAGGGCCATCGAACGCACGCAGGCGCCCCGGTCGGGGGCTAGCCGACCGCCTCGCTCGCGAACGCTCCGATCAACTCCGCGGTGCGCTCGGGCTGGTCGAGCGAGACAAACGTGAGGCTGTCCTCGATGCGCTCGAGGCGAGCATGCGGGAACGAGTCCATCATGCGTTCGGCGTAGCGCAGCTTGAAGAAGCGATCCTCTGGCGCCCAGGCGAGCAGTACTGGCTTGTCGAACCGGTCGAAGCGCTTGGCCGCATCCAGCGTGTAACGCTTGGAGATGCCCTTGAGCACAGAGGTAAGCTCCCGGCGGATGGCGCTATTGGATAGCACCGGATCCATCCAAGCGTCGCTCAGGTCATCGGGGATAGGGCGCTTGGAGAGCCAGCCGTAGGCGAAAGGCAACCGGCGGGCGGCCCTAGGGCGCAACGATTGCGCGACCAGATAAGGGGCGCCGGGGATTCGCGCGAGCACTTCCAGGGGACGAAACATGGCAGGCAGGAAGTTCTCATATGCGTCACACGGTGTGAGCACCAGCCGGCCAAGGCGCCCTGGATGATGAACGGCAACAAGTTGGGAAAGGGCACCGCCGGTATCGTTGCCCACGAGTGTCACATCCTCGAGATCGAGGGTCTCCATGAAATCGGCGATGATCCCCGCCAGGCCGAGCGGCGAGAGGTCGGTGCCTGGGTTGAGGGGCAGCCGGTGAGAGCCAAGTGGCCAGTCGGGCACGATCACGCGAAAGCTCTCGGCCAGGCGCGGCGCTACCTCGCGCCACAAGTCTCCATTCACGAGCAGTCCGTGGACTAGGAGGATCGGCTTGCCGGAGCCAAATTCTTGATAGCGGATGGTTCCTTGTGGCAGTCCTAGCTCACCCATGCGAGCCTCCTTGGACGACGTCAAGCGCCAGCAACTCGCGAAATAGGCCGCGAAGACCTCGATTCTGGCGGGGCGCGCCAACATTCGGCCACGCCAGCGAGCCTTTCTCAGCGATGGTGGACATCTCTCCGCGAGAGACTACAGCCTCATTGCGCCGCAAAAGCACGGCGTAGGTTTGAATGAGCCGCGATCTACGATGCTCTAGCGTCCCGTCACAACACACGACAAGTCGGCCCGCTGTCTCGCCGCGCTAGCCAGGACCCAACTTTTAGGGTTGAAGCGCGCCGGTTGGGGGCATACACCGCCGCGATGACCTTTGGTAGCTCACTTATCTTGATCGCGGTCGGCGCGATCTTGCGGTATGCGGTGACGGCGACGGTCAGCGGCATCGATCTCCAAGCCGTTGGTCTCGTGCTCATGATCGTAGGCGTCCTCGGGTTGGTGATTTCGCTGTTGTGGTTCGGCGTATGGGCGGGCCGCCGGCGAGAAGCGCCACCTGTCGAACGCGAAGTCCGCGACCGCAATATCTACTAGAGAGCGCCTCCTCTGGTAGAAAGCCTCCCGGGCAGCCAGTGCCCGGGAGGCTCCGGTTGCGCTCGTCCGCGTCGCAAGTCGCTCGCCTCGGGAGAGCCGGGCGACCCGCAGGAGACACACCCAGCTCGCAGGAGACACCCAGCTCGCCGGTCTCGTACCCAGGTGGCTCCCTGTCCCCAAACAGGGAGCCCCATCCCACCTAGGCGTTGCCCCCGACTACTTCTTCGGACACGGCACCTTGATGCTGGCCGTCGAGGTTTCCCCGCTCAGGAATTTCAGTTCGGTCTTTGCCGGGAAGCCACCCTTGGGACACTTCGTCGGGACCGTTCCATAGGAGATCAGTTTTTTGCCCTTGATGTAGGCGGCCCCGACCTTGATCCTGATCGATTCAACCGAGGCATACGGCGCGCCCGGAACCGTGGCGACGAGTGGCACCACAGCGGTCAGCTTCTGGGCAAATGGTCCCGAGGCGCCCGTGAAGCGTCCCGTGGAGAGAATTTCGATCAAGGCCGGCGAGGTGCCTTCGGTGAAGAACGCCAACCCTCCACCTGAGGTGAAGAATGCCTGCACGCTGGCTTTCTCCGGAACCCGCGTGGCGCCAAAGCTGACCACGCCCAGCACTTCTCCCTTGGGGCTTGCGATCGATTTCCTCGGACACTTCTGCACTTCGTGGGCTTCGAGAATTCCGCTTGGGCAGGTCGCGAAGCCCTGCG
>DATMPT010000033.1:0-3021 GCA_035567355.1 Solirubrobacteraceae bacterium | reverse complement strand
GGCTCGCGAGCTCGCTGGGAGTGAGAGGGCTCCTGCGCAAACACCCAGCCGCGGACCTCACCGCGCGCGTGCCTGTCGTGGGAACGCCGCCGTCGAGCTCTCGGCTCACAGCGGCGGCGAGAGCACGGCGCACCCTCAGCGGCCTGGCGTTTGCCCTACAGGCTCTGCTCCTTGCGAGGAGGGTCAAGCCGAGCGTTGTGCACGCGAACGACTGGAACACGATGTGGTGCGCTCTGGCAATCAAGCTCACGTGCGGCTCGCGCCTCATATATGACAGCCACGAGCTGTGGGCCGACCGCAACGGGCGCTGGGAGTGGCGGCCGTGGCTGATCGCAAGCGAGGCGCTGTTCGTGAGGATGGCCGACGAGGTGATCACCTCGAGCCCCGGCTATGCGGATGCGCTTGGGACTCGGTATCGCGTGCCGAGACCCGAGGTGGTGCGCAACATCCCTGAGAATGGCACGCGCCTGGAGACCGCCGTGCCCGCACGGGCCTTGACCGCCAGGACGCCGGGTACTCCGGGCGCAATCTCTTCAGCCGAGGCGCACACGCACGTTTTGCTCGATGGGCCCACGGCGCGCGCAAACCCACCATCGCCATTGCGTGTCAGCTATATAGGTGGGCTCATGCCAGGCCGTGGCCTGGAGCAGATGATCGACGCGCTACCGTTCATCCAAGGCATCCGCCTCTGCGCGACCGGGCCCGGCGCGGCGCGATACCGCGAGAGCTTGCTCGCCCGCGCGGCGCTTGCGGGAGTGGGAGATCGCGTCGAGCTCCAGGCCCCTGTGGCGCCAGGGGAGGTGCGGAGCGTCTTGGCGGGCGCCGCCGCCGGGCTGTGCTTGATCCAGCCGGTCTGCCGCTCATACGAGCTGTGCCTTCCGAACAAGCTGTTCGAGTACGCGGCGGCGGGAGTGCCGATCCTCGCAAGCGATGTGCCCGTGATCGCGGCGGTCGTTCGCGGCGAAGGGCTGGGCGAGGTCGTCGCTCCAACGGACCCACAGGCAATCGCCACCGGGCTTGAGCGCCTGTTGCAACCGGAGCGCTGGAAGCTGGTCGCCGCGCGGATCAGCGGCTTCGCCGCCGCCCATGACTGGGCCGGCGAGGCGCTTGCCCTGACAGGCGTATACGAGCGTGCGACCGGCGAGCTCGCGGCATGATCGCGCTACGCCGAACACACCCGTCGAAGTCAGGCGGGTCACCCGATCTCCCCGAGGCGCGTGCGCCTCGCTACGAAGGCAACCTGCAGGGCGTAGGCACCGGTCACGCGCTCGGTTGGTGCTGCAGTCCCTCTGCGCCGGACGAGCCCATCCATGTCACGATCGTCGTCGACGGCGAGATCGTCGCCGAGGGCTCGGCCGACATCGATCGCCCCGATCTTGCCGACCGCTGGGAGGGCGCACGCGGCTTCTTGATCGCGCTCCCCGAGTCGCTGCAGGCGCCAGGGCGCCACCGTGTTTTGGCGCTGGTGGGACCCGACAAGACACCCCTGGAAGCCGCCCCGTCTTTCTGGCACGATGCTGGATCCGATGGCGGGTGGAGCGATGTGGTGTTCGAGCCCGAAGACCGTTCTTCGGGCTTTGTCACGCCGGCAAATGTGCCCGAGCCCCCAATCGAGCCGGACCGCCTGGCCATCGTCTCCGCGGGTTGGCTGTTCGACGCGCGTGAGAGCTGGACCGACGATGCGCTGGACGATGCAGAGCTCGACCGTATCGCGAAGGAGCTGACGCGCGTCGCGCATGCCTGCGCGAGCCTGGACATCGCCTACATTCCAGCGATCGTCCCCGACAAGCGCCGGGTGCTCCGCACGGGGCCCGACAGCGAACGAGTGCCCGCGGCCCTGATCGCTCGTCTGCGCGACGTAGACGACGTGGAGCTCCTGGACCTGCTGCCCGTGCTGCACGATGCGTCTCGCCATGGCGCCGTCTTCCACCGAACCGACCCAGACTGGAACGCTCGCGGAGCGTTCTTCGCCGTACGCGCGCTGCTCAAGGAGGCCCACAAGCGATTCCCGGCATTGCGGGCGCCGCCGCTCTCCAACCTGCACCTGCGCACCGTCCCCGACTATCGCGGGCCCCTGGCCGACGCGCCGAAGTTTGAGCCGATCGATGGCGAATTGGTCGCGGCCGAGCTCGATGTCGAGGCCGAGGAGGGCGTGGCGGTCTATGCCCACGCCCTTTGTGCATTGCGCATGCCAGTCGAATCGCATCTAGCCGAGATCGGCTCGACTCACCTGCGTGTTTACAACCATCCCGAACGAGTGGAGGATACTCGCGTCGCCGTCGTTGGAGACTCGGCGGCGCTTGCACTGATTCCATGGATTGCCGAGCAGTCCCGGCGAACCACATTCTTCTGGACAGAAGCGATGCCCTTTACTCAACTCGAGTTGGAGATGCCGCAGGTGGTCCTTCACCTGATCCGCGAAAGCGACCTCCTCGCCGACCGCACGAAGACACTCGCGATCGACGCGACTCACGTCGAGGAGATGCCCGCTCACGCGGCTCGCGAGCTACAGAAGGTGACCGGGCTGACAAGGCATTAGGGAAGCCGGCCGCCACTGGGATAAGTCTGCCCTGGATACGTAGCGCCGAGCATGCTTTCTACCCTTAGTATAGAAATGCGTGGGGGATAGGCGGGCTGCCGACTGTTGCACCCGTAACCGGCGCATTCGTAACGACGGCGTTACCCATCTGCTGGACAGTAGTGCATCCTGTGAATGACGTTGACGTCTTGCCGGTGTATTCGACAAGTCCGAGGCCGCTGACCCAAATACTGCCTGAAGCAGCAAAGCTAGTTGTCGAGGCGACGTTTAGCGTAAAGCTCGTCGCGGCCCCGCCGCTCGGTGCAGGCACCGTGGTCCCGGTCCCATTGATCGCATTCGCAGAGCAAGTGGTCGTCGCCGCTGAGCCGAGCACAGTACCGAGAGTGGGCGGGCCCGCGAGTGAGCCGACATTGTAGAGGCCCCCGTTTCGAGGATGGCCGTTGGCAGCGTTGCCACTTGGGCTCGCTCCGAGCACGGTCGGG
>DATMPT010000032.1:0-5167 GCA_035567355.1 Solirubrobacteraceae bacterium | reverse complement strand
AAGCCCGACTCCGTCGACCCCCACTGCACGTTCAAGGAGCTCGGGTTCAGCTCGCTGGCCGGCGTGGAATTGCGCAACCGCCTCGCGGTGGAGATGGGCACGCCGCTTCCCGCGACGCTCGTCTTCGATTATCCGACTCCTGCTCGGCTCGCCGAGCACCTGCTGGAAAGGCTTACCGAGCAGACCGCGGGCGTGAGGGTCAGTCCTGCCGTGAACGCGAGCGTCGAGCCGCTTGCGATCGTCGGGATGGCGTGTCGCTTCCCCGGCGGAGTGTCCACCCCCGCAGAGTTGTGGGACATGGTGCGACGCGGAGGTGACGCCGTGTGCCCATTCCCCTCCGACCGCGGCTGGGAGACGCTGGGCCTGCCCGATCTCGACCCAGATCATCCGGGGGAGCGCATGCTCACAGAAGGCGCCTGCATATTCGACGCGGGTGAGTTCGACGCGGACTTCTTCGGGATCAGCCCGCGCGAGGCGCTGCTGATGGATCCCCAGCAACGACTGCTGCTGGAGACCAGTTGGGAGGCGCTGGAGGACATCGGCGTCGACCCGCGCTCTCTCGAGGGCTCCCAGACGGGCGTCTTCGTAGGAATCATCACCCAGGACTACCAGCAGCTGGCCGAAAAGGCGGGCGCGGACTTCGAGGGGTACGGGATAACCGGTGTCTCGCCCAGCGTCGCCTCGGGACGTCTGGCTTACACATTCGGGCTCGAGGGCCCGGCCGTGACGATCGACACAGCCTGTTCCTCGTCCCTGGTGGCGATGCACCTCGCCTCACAGGCACTGCGCTCGGGCGAGTGCTCGCTGGCGCTGGCCGGCGGGGCAAGCGTGATTGCCACGCCGGGCGCGCTCAGCGAATTCGCGCGCCAGCGAGGGCTCGCCGCCGACGGCCGCTGCAAGTCGTTCTCCGATCGCGCCGACGGCACCGGATTCTCCGACGGCGTCGGCGTGGTCGTGCTGGAGCGCCTTTCAGACGCGATGCGCAACGGGCACCGGGTGCTGGCCGTGATCCGCGGCAGCGCCGTCAACCAGGACGGGGCCAGCAACGGGTTGACCGCTCCCCACGGTCCCTCTCAGCAGCGGGTGATCATGCAGGCTCTGTCCAACGCCGGACTTTCGCCTGACGAGGTGGACGCCGTGGAGGCGCACGGGACCGGCACGCGGCTGGGAGATCCGATCGAGGCCCAGGCGCTACTGGCGACCTACGGGCATGGCCGCGCAGCCGATCGCCCCCTGTGGCTTGGCTCGATCAAGTCAAACATCGGCCATGCCCAGGCAGCGGCCGGGGTCGCTGGCGTGATCAAGATGGTGATGGCGTTCCAGCACGAGGCTCTGCCCAGAACGCTGCACGTGGAGGAGCCTTCTCGCGAGATCGACTGGTCGAGTGAGGCGGTTTCCCTGTTGGTCGAGGAGGTCCCGTGGCCAAGTAACGGGTCGCCACGCAGAGTGGGGATTTCCTCCTTTGGGGTGAGCGGCACCAATGCTCATGTGATCCTGGAGGAGGGGCCGTCTCTCGGAGCGGCGGCTTTCCGTGCCGAGCAAACCCCGGCCGGAGCGGTAGCGTGGGTGCTCTCAGCCAAGCGCGTGGAGGCTTTGCGGGCACACGCCGGGCGGATCTCAGCACATCTTCGCGGGTCCCCCGAGCTCGGCACCACCGACGTTGCGTGCTCGCTGGCGCAACGCTCCGCGTTCGAGCATCGCGCGGTCGTTCTCGGCGAGTCTCGCGAGGCGTTGCTCGGTGGGTTGGACGCGGTGGCGGCCGGCGGTTCGCTCCCCGACATGGTGCGCGGCGCCGTGCGTATGGACGGCGGCAAGGTCGCCTTCCTATTCTCCGGCCAGGGCTCACAGTGGGCCGGGATGGGGCGCGAACTGTACGACACCTTTCCAGTCTTCCGCGATGCCTTCGACGATGTGTGCGAACGGCTCGACGGTGAGCTGGGGCGCTCGCTTGCCGAGTTGGTCTTCGCAACATCGGCGCAGACCGATTCGGGGCTGCTGGACCAAACCACCTTCACGCAATGCGGCCTGTTCGCCCTGGAGGTCGCGCTGGCCCGGCTGCTGGGATCCTGGAGCGTGCGGCCCGATTTCGTGATCGGCCATTCGGTTGGCGAGCTCACGGCGGCGCACGTGGCGGGCGTGCTCACGCTCGAGGATGCGTGCAAGCTGGTCGCCGCGCGCGCGCGCTTGATGGGCGAGCTTCCTGCTGGCGGCGCGATGGTCGCCATCGCGGCCTCCGAGCAAGAGCTCTTGGGGGACCCGGCCAGCTCAGACCTCTGGGAGCGAGGCGTCGCGCTGGCCGCCGTGAACGCACCTGGATCGGTTGTGCTCTCCGGCGAGCAGGATGCCGTGCTGGCGGCGGCTGGAGAATGGCACGAGCGCGGGCGCAGGACCAAGCGGTTGCATGTCTCTCACGCATTTCACTCGCCGTTGATGGACGGGATGCTCGAGCAGTTCGCAGCGATCGCCAGGGACATCGCCTTTGCCGCTCCTCAGATTCCGCTTGTCTCAAACCTAACCGGCGAGGCGATTTCGCCAGAGCGCGTCCGCGATCCGCAATATTGGGTCGATCACGTGCGCGGGACCGTGCGCTTCGCAGACGGCGTCCGCTGGCTGCACGGGCGCGGGGTCAAGCGCTTCCTGGAGATCGGCCCGGGCGGGGTGCTCGCCGCCATGTGCGAAGAGTGCTTGGCTGATGTCGAGACCGCCGACGGAGTGGACCCGCCTGTCGACGCCGGCTCGAGGGAGACCCCGGCTGTCGTTGCGCCGGCGCTGCGGCCCGAGTGCTCCGAGCGCGCCAGCCTGTTCGGCGCGCTCGCCGAGCTCTGGGTGGACGGCGTGGCGGTGGACTGGAAAGGCCTGTTCGATGGCCTCGGCGGACATCGTGTAGCGCTGCCAACCTATGCGTTTCAGCGTGAGCGCTACTGGCTCTCGCCTGTCACAAGCCTGCAGGAAGACACGATCGTCGATCGTGGCTTCTGGGATGCGGTCGAGAGTGGGAACGTGGAGGGCCTGGCCGGCGATCTTGGGTTCGTGGAGGACGCCGAGCGGTCTTCGCTGGAGGCCGTGCTGCCGGTGCTGGCGGCCTGGCGGCGGCGACGTTCCGAGCGGTCCATGATCGAGGGCTGGCGCTACAGGGTGGGTTGGGAGCCCGTGCGTGCGGCACCAGGCGGGCCGCTTGGGCGCTGGTTGGTGCTCGTTCCAGAACCGATGGGCGAAGACGAGTGGATCGCGTCGTTCCTCGATGGTTTGGCGGCGAGCGGGGTCGAGCTCGTGCGGGTCGATGTGGACGAGCGCGCCGTGCGCGATCGCCTTGTCTTGGGCGAGGGCCTCTCGAAGGCGCTGGGGATCCTCGACGGGCCGGGTGGTGCGGCCGTGGAGGGGAATGGCGACGCGCCGGGGATCCTCGACGGGCCTGGTGGTGTGGCAGCTGTGGCGGAGTGCGGCGGCGTGCTGTCGCTGCTGGGTCTGTGGGAGGAGCCCGATCGCGACTACGGGGCCGTCCCGCTGGGCCTGGCGGGCACGTTGGCCCTAGCGCAGGCGCTCGAGGGCCTTGGCGTCGAAGCGCCCCTCTGGCTGGCCACGCGCGGTGCGGTTTCGGTTGGACCCTCCGACACGCTCCACAACCCGGTTCAGGCGATGGTGTGGGGGCTGGGACGAGTGGCCGGCTTGGAGTTGGCACGGCGAGGCGGGGGGCTGGTCGATCTGCCGATGGGCCTCGACGAGGCGGCGCAACGGTCGCTGTGGGCGGTGCTCGGTGGCACCCGGGACGAGGATCAATTGGCTGTGCGCGCCGACGGGTTGTTCGCGCGGCGCCTGTCGCGAGCGCCGGTCGCGCGCGGTCGTGTGGGGCAGGCATGGACCTCCACCGGGACAGTGCTGATAACCGGAGGCGTTGGCGGGGTGGGTGCGCACGTGGCGCGTTGGATCGCGCGCGCCGGCGTGCGGCAAATCGTCTTGGCCAGCCGCCGGGGTCCCGCCGCCGAGGGCGCGGGCGAGTTGCAGAGCGAGTTGGCAGAGCTTGGAGCCAATGCGCGCGTGGTGGCGTGCGACGTGAGCGATCGCGCTCAGCTGGCCGGGTTGCTGCAGTCGCTGCCCGATGAGCACCCGTTGGAGGCGGTCTTCCACGCGGCCGGCATCTCGGGTGGCGGTGCGCTCGATGAGCTTGGCATCGAGGGCTTGCAGCAGACACTGGCATCCAAGTCGCTGGGGGCGCTTCACCTTCACGAGCTGACCCGGCACATGGACATCTCGGCGTTTGTCTTGTTCTCCTCGCTGGCCGCCACGATGGGCTCGGGGGGTCAGGGCGACTACGCCGCCGCGAACGCCTTCCTCGACGCCCTGGCAGAGCACCGTCGCACGCTTGGGCTGGCGGCGACGTCGATCGCGTGGGGGGTATGGAGCGGAACTGGGGCGGTCGAGTCCGCCGAGGGCATCGAGGAGCTTCGTCGCCGGGGAATCTCGACGATGGAGCCCGAGCAGGCGATCGGCGTGCTGGCCCAGACGCTCGAGCACGGTGAGACATCCCTGGTCGTCGCTCCCATCGACTGGGAGCGTTATGCGCCGGCGTACACATTTGCCCGCGCCCGCCCCCTGATCGAAGGGTTGCCCGAGGTGCAGGCTGCGCTCGGCGAAGGACAAGCCGATCTCGAACAGCCGCAGGAGCTCCTGCTGGCCGGCCGGCTGGAGGGGCTTTCCGAGCGCGAGCGTGAGCGGATCGTGCTTGAGCTCGTGAGCGGCGAGGCCGCGTACGTGCTCGGGCACGCCAAGCCCGACGCCGTGAGTCCCCACCGCTCGTTCAAGGACCTTGGCTTCGACTCGCTCACGGCCGTTCAGTTGCGCAAGCGATTGCAGGCCGCCACCGGGCTGCGCTTGGCCGCCACGATCGCATTCGATCATCCGACGCCGTTCGCGCTCACCGCCCATCTGCTCGAAAGCGTCGCGCGTATCAGCGGACAGGAGAGGGGCGGCGAGCGCCAGCTGCGCGAGATGATCGCCGCGATTCCGCTCGATCGCCTGCGCGAGGCTGGCTTGATGGAATCCCTCCTGCGGCTTGCCGAGGGCTCCGGGCGCGATGACCCTGCGGTCGGCAATGGCGAGGGCTCCGCCGCGGGCAATGGCGAGGATGCCGCGCAGTCGATCGAGTCGATGGGCATCGATGGCCTCGTCC
>DATMPT010000031.1:0-2110 GCA_035567355.1 Solirubrobacteraceae bacterium | reverse complement strand
TCCGCGCCCAGATCACGCCCCACGCTCGGCCGGCACGCCCGGGGCGATCCGATCCATCGCGCATTGCGGCGGCTGCTCCGCAAGGGTCGGCTCGATACGCCGGCGTCCGAGCACAGCCAGCAAGGCCGCAAGCGCCGCGCCCGTGCATCCGAGCGCAAAGGCGGCACTCACGCCAGCCGCATCGACGAGTGCTCCCCCGAGTGCAGACCCGCCAGCGATACCACCGACCGTCGCGGCCCGATGCCACGTGAACGCCTCCGTCGTGGTGCCCACCGGAGCGAGCGCTCCGACTAGCGAGAACTGGCAGGAGAGCATCGGCGCCACCCCGAGTCCGGCGACCACACTGAAGAGCAGTCCGGCGGGCAGCGAATGCACGGCGACAAGGGGCGCCATCGATATCTCCACTCCCAGCAGTATCGCGGTGTACCGCGCCCCCATCGAAAGACCCCAGCTCCGAGCGGCGTAGAGGATTCCTCCCAGCATGCTGCCCACGCTGAACAGAGCGAGCAGCACACCGGCGGATCCGCGCGAGCCCACATGCACCGCCAGCGCCGGCAGGCCGACCTCAGCCGCGCCGACCACCATGCCCCCAAATACAGCAGAGCCGAGCAGTGTGCGTAGGCCAGAACTCGCCAGCGCGCCACCTCGCGAGCGCTCATGCAGACCGCCCCGCCAGCGACGAGAGAGCGCAGAGGCGGCAAAGAAGAGCGTGCCCGTCACCGCGATGGCGATGCACAGCAGCATCGAAGCAGTCGGCGAGAGCAGCACCGCGACGACGCCCACGAGCAGCGGGCCGAGCGTGTAGATGACCTCTTGCGTGATTGCGTCGAGCGCATAGGCCGCGTCGAGCGCCTCAGCGTCGGGGGCCACCTCGGGCCATAGCGCGCGTATACACCCCGAGATAGGTGGCAGGATGACACCCGCCAGTGCAGCCACAGCGACGATCGCGGCTACTGGTGCACCTCCCCGTACGACGAGCACGAACGCCATCAGAAACGCTCCTTGACCGATTGCGGCCGCCACCAAAACCCTCGATTGTCCGAGCCGGTCCACCGCGGCGCCTTGCACCGGCGACATCAAGGCGCCCGCCAGTGTGAACGCTCCAACCGCAAAGCCAGCCGCCAGGAATGAACCCGTTTGCTCGCGCACAAAGAGAAGGATGGCCAGAGAGAACATGCCCGAGGGCAAGCGTCCAACTACCGAGCTGACGAGCAGGCGAGCGAAGCCCGGGACGGAGAACAGGGCCCGATAGCGAGAAAACACGCTTGATGCATCGGTTTTCGCGCAAACCCCCTTGAGTAAAGGGCTGTCAGGGTGCCGTCCCAACAGCTCAATGTGTCGCAATAAATCGGCTGGAAACTTAAGTTCGGGATTTATCGGGTCGATGTGAGGTCCATCGTGCGTCACTCGGTTACTCAGCCCGCTCGATCCTTCCGCGGCTCAGCCAATGGTGCAGCGAACCGCTCCATTGCCGCCAAGTCCATGCGGCGCACGGAGGACACATGGCTGGAGCGGTGGATCCGCACGACCGCCGATCTGGCTCGCCTGCAGTACTCGCATCGCATGGTCGACGCGGTCATCGACGAGATCGACGGACGCGACATCAGGATCGGCGAGCAGTGGCTCACCGACTACGCGTCCTGCAACTACCTCGGCTTCGACTTGGACGAGGAGATCATCGCCGCCGTACCCGAGTACCTTGCGCGCTGGGGCACGCATCCGAGCTGGTCGCGACTGCTTGGAAGCCCTGTCCTCTACGAGCAGATCGAGGCACGGCTGACCGAGCTCCTGGGAGCCGAGGACACGCTCGTGCTGCCCACCATCACTCACATTCACATGTCGGTCATCCCGGTGTTGGCCGGGGCGGGCTCGATCTTCCTGGATGGGCGCTCCCACAAGACGATCTACGACGGATGCTCCACCGCACGCGCGCGCGGAGCAACCGTCATACGCTTCGACCACAACGACCTCGATCAGCTCGAGCAGCTGCTGCGCGGCGACTGGGTCCGGCCGGGGATCATCTGCCTCGACGGCGTCAACAGCATGACGGGCAACACACCCGACCTGGCGGCATTCGCCAAGCTGGCCCGCGAACACGATGCGTTGATCT
>DATMPT010000030.1:0-2148 GCA_035567355.1 Solirubrobacteraceae bacterium | reverse complement strand
ACGGCAACATCACCGCCGGAACCGTGGTTGCATTCGTGCTGACGCTCTCATACCTGTTTGAACCGATCCAGCAGCTCTCCCAGTTGTATGCCACCTACCAGTCGGGTATGGCCGCGCTGGAGAAGATCTTCCAGCTGCTCGACGTCGAGCCCGACCTGACGGACAAGCCGGGAGCTACGCAACTCGACCGGATCAGGGGCGAGGTTAGCTTCGAGGACGTCTCTTTCGCATACCGTCGCCACGGGCACGGCGGCATCGCCCACCCACCAACCACGGCGGCCACCCTCGCGAGCGGCGAGATTCTGGAGAGCGACGGGGCGGCCCCAGCGGAGGTGCTGGCGCTCGAGGGCATCGACCTGCACATCCCGCCCGGGCAGACCGTGGCCCTGGTGGGCGCGACCGGAGCTGGCAAGTCGACCTTCGCGAAGCTCGCCGCACGCTTTTATGACCCGACCGCCGGGCGGGTGGCGATCGACGGACACGACCTGCGCGACGTGGCGAGCGCCTCGCTGCGCTCGCAAATGGGGATAGTCCCGCAAGAGGCGTTCCTGTTCTCGGGTACGATCGGCGAGAACATCGCATTCGGCAAGCCCGAGGCATCACAGGAGGCGGTTGAAGGGGCCGCGAAGGCGGTCGGCGCCGACACATTCATCTCAGAGCTCGAGCACGGCTACGACACCGAGGTCGGCGAGCGCGGCGCGCAGCTCTCGGCCGGCCAGCGCCAGTTGATCGCCTTCGCGCGCGCCCTGATCGCCGACCCGCGTGTGCTGATTCTCGACGAGGCCACTTCCAACGTCGACCTCTACACAGAGGGACGCATCGAGGAAGGTCTGCGCCGCCTCCTCGCAGGGCGCACAGCCATCGTGATCGCCCACCGTCTCTCCACGATCCGAGGTGCCGGGCGAATCGTCGTCCTCAAGCACGGGCGCATCGTCGAGCAGGGTACCCACGACGAGCTGATCGCCGCCGAAGGACGATATTACGATCTGTATCGGGATTGGGCCTTGCACGCAGCGGCGTAGTGGGTGCTTGGAATGCCGGGCGAGCATTCACGCCTCAGGCGATCTTTTTCAGTGCCCACCCAAGAGGTGGGCCCCACCGAACGGACTCCGGGACAGGGACTCGAACCCCAAACTCGTGCTCCAGAGGCACGCGTGTTGCCAATTACACCATCCCGGAAGGCACCGCAAGGATAGTCAACCGCCGCGCTTAGGTCTCGGCGTGACTCCCACCAGGCGCAAAGAACGCCGTAATAGCCTCCTCCAACCCCGGATCGAGCACCAAGAGGACCTCATCGCCGGCTTCGATGACGGTGTCGGGCTTGGGCACAAACCCACCCCCAGCCCGCAGGACTGAGATGACGAGGCTGCCTTCGGGCAGGTCGATCGCCGAGACGCGCTGGCCGACGACGGGAGCCTCGGCCGATACCTCCAGCTCGATGATCTCGAGGCGCTCCTCTTCGAGGGCGAGTAGGTGGACGAGCCCGTAGCGAGGGACCTCGTGCTCGATCAACCGCAGGATCAGATCTGTCGCCGACACCGCCGGCTGGATGCCGAGTAGCTTGAAGTGGTCGTAGTTGCGTGGGTTGTTGACGCGGGCGATGATCCGTTCGCACAGGTACTTCTCCTTGGCGACCTGGCACACGAGCATGTTGTCCTCGTCATCGCCTGTGACGGCTATGACGAGGTCGGCCCGCTGGATCCCGGCGCGCTCGAGGACCCACAGCTCGGTCGCGTCCCCGTACTGGACGGCGTGCTCATACTCTTCCTCGATCAACAGATAGCGCGGGCGCGAGGACTCGATCAAGGTGACCTCGTTGCCCTTGAGGATCAGCTCACGCGCCAGGTTGCGCCCCACCTTGCCTGCGCCGACGATGATTACGTACATGGCTTGGCCTCGCCCATGGAGAGAGCGCGGATGATCGTCGATAGACCGAGCATCGCTTGACTAGACCGACTCGGCGAGCGCGCTCTCGAACATTTCGATCGCGTGCTTGGTGGGTGAGATCGTGTGCAGGCCCTGCTCCCCATACCAGCCGGCCCGCGCGGGATCCATCACCCGCACGAGCACCTTCGGTACACCGAAGCGGCGCTGGGCGATTTGGGCGATTATCAGGTTGGTGTTATCGCCATCGGTGGACGCGATGAA
>DATMPT010000029.1:0-4028 GCA_035567355.1 Solirubrobacteraceae bacterium | reverse complement strand
AGCGCTTCGCGGCCGACCCCCGGTTCAGGGAGCTGCTCATCTCGCTGGAGAAGGGTGCGATCGAGGAGGCCGACTTCGAGGAGAGCTTCGCCGAGCTGCTGGGCGTGGACTCCGACGGCTTGATCGACGGACTGTTCGCGGGCGTACAACCCGACATTGCGATGGTCGAGGCCGTCCGCGCCGCGCGCGAAGCGGGCATTCGCACGGCGCTCGTGTCGAACTCGTGGGGCGTGCACCGCTACCCGCACGACCTGTTCGACGAACTGTTCGACGGCGTGGTGATCTCGGGCATCGAGAAGACCCGCAAGCCGGCCAAGCGCATGTACGAACTGGGGGCAGAGCGCGCGGGCGTGGCCGCCGAGCTGTGCGTGTTCGTCGACGACCTGCCCTTCAACCTGACGCCCGCCCAAGAGCTGGGCATGGCCACCGTGCACCACACCAGCGCCGAGACGACGATCCCCGAGCTGGAAGTCCTGCTCGGAGTGGCTCTAGCCTAGTCTCTCTTCCCTCGCCCGTAGAGCACCTTGAACAGGCGCGAGATCATGCGCGTGGTACGGGGCTTGTAGGGGAACATGTGGACCTCGCGCTTGAGCGCGAGCTTGGGCGTAACAACGATCGCCTGCTGGGAGCAGTACTTGCGAATGCCGCCGGCCCCGTGCCGCGAGCCAATCCCGGACGCCTTGGCGCCGCCCATGGGCAGCTCGAGGGCCGTGTAGTTGACGATCGCGTCGTTGACGTTGGCCGCGCCGACGTCGAGGCGCCGGGCGATCGCCTCCCCGCGCTCGGTGTCGCGCGAGAACACCGAGGCTCCGAGGCCATAGGGGGACTCGTTGGCCAGGCGCACGCCCTCCTCGGCGTCGGCGACCTTCATGATGGGGAGCGTCGGGCCGAAGGTCTCCTCGGTCATGATCTTCATCGTGTGGTCCACGTCCACGAGCAGGGTGGGCTCGTAGAAGCGGCCGCTGACGTTCTCGAGCGCCTTGCCGCCCACGAGCACACGCGCGCCCTTGTCCACGGCGTCGTCCACGTGCTCTTTGATCGTGTCGAGCTGGGGAGGGAAGGTGATCGCGCCTACGTCCACGGAGCCAGGGCCATGCGGGGCACCGACGCGCAGGGCACGCATCTTCTCGGTGACCTTGCCCACGAACTCGTCGTAGACGGGCGCCTCGACGTAGACGCGCTCGATCGATATGCAGGTCTGGCCGGCGTTCTGCATCGAGTAGTAGACGGCGGTGTTGGCCGCGCGCTCGAGGTCGGCGTCTGCGAGCACGATCATCGGGTCCTTGCCGCCCAGCTCCAGGGAGCAGGGGATCAGACGCTCAGCGGCCGCGGCAGCGACCTTGCGCCCGGTGCGGGTGGAGCCGGTGAACATGATCATGTCGACCTGCTCGATCAAGGCAGCGCCGGTGCCCCCACGACCCGTGGCGACCTGGAAGACACCGTCTGGCAAGCCGCACTCACGCAGGCCCTCGGCCAAGACCATCGAGGTGAGCGGCGTGACCTCGCTCGGCTTGAGGATCACGCTGTTGCCCGCGGCAAGCGCGGGGATGCAATCGCCGAAGGAGTTCGTCAAAGGGTAGTTCCACGGACCGATCACGCCGATCAGGCCGAGCGGGCGGTAGCGCAGGATCAGCTTCTTGCCCTTGAGCATGATCTGCGCCGATTTGATGCGCTCGTCAGCCAGGTAGTTGGGGGCCTCCTTGGCCCAGAAGCCGAAGGCGCCCGCGGCATAGGCGATCTCGGCGAACTCGGCATCCTCGTAGGTCTTGCCGGTCTCGGAGACGATCGTGTCGATCACGCGCTCGGCGTTGTCCAGCAGCCACTTCTGGGCGCGCAAGAGGATGCGCGCGCGGCCCTCGAAGCCAAACGCCTCCCACTGGGGCTGGGCGGCGCGAGCCCGCTCGGCGAGCCCCGCGACAGCGGCGGCGTCGAGATCGGAGACGGTGCCGGCGATCTGGCCCGTGGCGGGGTTCTCGACGGGGATGCCCGCGCCGGCGCTCGCGGGCGGCGCTCCGTTGTGTGCGTGCGGTACGTGCTGCTCGACGGTCGCCATGTCGACCTCCTCTTCGTTAGCTCGTAACGTTGAGGCTACTCCGACAACTCGATCGAGGCGATGCCCACCGGCTCGACCGGTTTGTCCCCGCCATCGGTCGGCACGCCCTCGAGCCTTGCGACCACGTCCATGCCGCTCTGCACCTCGCCGAAGACCGTGTGCTTGCCGTCCAGCCACGGACAGGACTTGGCGGTGACGATGAAGAACTGCGAGCCGTTGGTGTTGGGGCCGGCGTTGGCCATCGCCAAGGCCCCGCGCACGATCTTGTGCGAGTTGATCTCGTCCTCGAAGGTGTAGCCGGGACCACCTGTTCCGGTGCCCTGAGGGCATCCGCCCTGGATCATGAAGTCGGTGATCACGCGATGGAAGTCGAGGCCGTCGTAGAAGCCCTCGGAGGCGAGCTTGCGGAAGTTGGCGACCGTCTTGGGCGCATCCTCGTCGAACAACTCGAAGACGATCGTGCCCTCTGTGGTTTGCATCGTTGCTGTTGACATGGCCCCTACCCTACCCGCTCCAGGCGCAGGGGCTTGCCGCGCAGCTCGCGACCGTCCAAGGCCTCGATCACCCGGTCGGCCTCAGAGGCCGGAACCGACAGGAAGGAGTAGCGCTCGAGCACGTTGACGTCGCGCACGGCCTCGCCGTCGAGGTCGGTCGCCGAGGTGACGGCGCCGACGATGTCGGCCACGCGCAGGCCGCCCGCGCGGCCGCCGCCGAGCACCAGCTTGACCGAGGGCTCGGAGGGCTTGCGAGATATGTGCGGCTTGGAGTGGCGGCGCGGTCGCTCCTTGACAGGCGTGGGCGCCACCTCGGCATCCCGGCTCCATGCGGCGATCTCGGTGCCGATGTGGCGCTCGATCGCCTCCAGCTCGCGCTTCTGGCGAGACTCTACGAACGTGATCGCGCGACCGGAGCGTCCGACGCGGCCGGTGCGCCCGATGCGGTGCACGTAGGTGTCGGGCGAGGTCGGCACGTCGTAGTTGACGACGTGGGTGACGGTCGAGATGTCAAGCCCGCGCGCGGCCACATCGGTGGCGACGAGGATCGGCACCCGTCCGCCCTTGAAGGCAAGCATGACGCCGTCGCGCGAGCCTTGGGACATGTCCCCATGCAGGGCCCTTACGTTCATGCCACCGTCGCGCAGCGTGCGGAACAGCTGGTCGCAGCGGATCTTGGTGCGCACGAACACGATCGTTTGATTTGAATTCCCACCCGACCCATGCTCCGCCCGCAGCACCTCGACCAGCTTGGCGGCCTTGTCCCTTGTCTCGACCGGGAGCTGAAACTGGGCGACGGTGTCGATCGTGAGCGTGGCGGCCTCGACCTGTATGACCTCAGGGTCATACATGTAGGAGTCGGCGAGTTTGCGGATCGGCGGCGGCATCGTCGCGCTGAAAAGCGCTGTTTGGCGCCCGGAGGGGGTCATCGAGAGGATCTTCTCGACGTCCTCGAGAAACCCGAGGTCGAGCATCTCGTCGGCCTCGTCGAGCACGACGAAGCGGCAGTCGTGCAGGACGATCGAGTTGCGCGAGATCAGGTCGAGCACGCGCCCGACGGTGCCAACGACGATGTGCCCACCCGCGCGCAACTGGGCCTGCTGGGTGCGAATCGGAGCGCCGCCGAAGACCGCCACTACGTCCACGCCCGCCTGCGCCCCGTAGGCGCGCAGGGCCTGGGTGACCTGGATGCACAGCTCGCGCGTGGGGGTCAGCACGAGCGCCTGGACCTCGTGCTCGGACGGGTCGACGTACTGCACGATGGGCAGGCCGAAGGCGGCGGTCTTGCCGGTTCCGGTCTGGGCTTGGCCGATCACGTCGCGACCTTCCAAGAGCGGCGGGATCGCCTGCTCCTGGATCGGAGAGGGCGACTCGTAGCCCACGTCGTGCAGGGCCTTGAGGGTCTGCTCGGTGAGACCGAGCTCGGCAAACGTCTTGGTCATCGCGGGAGCAGCTTACGTGCTTGGCCCTTCGGCTGCGGA
>DATMPT010000028.1:0-14906 GCA_035567355.1 Solirubrobacteraceae bacterium | reverse complement strand
CTGCGACAGCGCCTCCTGAGACTGCTCGACGGGTGCCTCCTGTGCCGGGGTCGCGGCAACGGCCGCGGGCTCCGCGGGTGGCTCCGGTGCGCTCTCCTCTGCCGCAGGTGACTCGGGCGTAGCAGCGGACGGCGCGGGTGGCTCGGATGCTACTGGCGGCTCCGCGGGCGGAGCCGGGGCAGCCGGCTCGGGGTTTGGCGGCGGTGACGGTGTGCTGGCCTTTGGTGCTTGCGCCTGACCGGGCGGTGTGGGCGCCGGAGCTGGGGGCGCCGGCGCGGCGGGCTGGGCGCCCGCGGGTGCCGGAGCGGCTTGAGCGGGTGGCGCTTGAGCCGGAGCCGCGGCCGCGGGCTGTGCGGGTGCGGCAGGAGCCTGTGCCGGAGCCGCTTGAGCGGGGGCCGCGGCGGCGGCCTGTGCGGCTGCCGCGGCGGCCTGCTTTTCGGCGGCCTCGCGGGCAGCCTGTTCCTCGGCCTCGCGCTTGGCCTGTTCCTCGGCCTCGCGACGGGCGCGCTCCTCGGCCTCGCGCCGTGCCTGCTCGGCGCGTTCGGCGCGGGCCTTCTCCTCCTCGGCCCTGAATACGGCATGGCCTTGGGCCACGACGTCGCCGATCGCCTTGGTGATCAGCGCACAGGAGCGCATTGCGTCGTCGTTGCCGGGAACGACGTAGTCGATTCCATCCGGATCGCAGTTGGTATCCACAAGCCCGATGATCGGGATGCGCAGGCGTTGGGCTTCGCGCACGGCGATTGCCTCGGTCTTGAGGTCGATCACGAAGAGGGCATTGGGGGTGCGTTGCATGTTCTTGACGCCGCCCAGGTTGGCTCGCAACTTTGCCAGGTCGGCTTGGGCTGCCATGCGCTCGCGCGTGGGCAGCAGGGCGAGCTGGCCCTCGGTCTCATAGCGTTCGAGGTCGTGCAGCCGGCGGATGCGCTGGTTGATCGTTTGGAAGTTGGTGAGCAGACCGCCCAGCCAGCGGTGGTTGACATAAGGCATGTCGGCCGCCTCGGCGACCTCCTTGATCGCGTCGCTGGCCTGCTTCTTGGTGCCCACGAACAGGACTGTGCCGCCGCGATGGGCCACTTGGGCGGCGAATTCTTGGGCCTGCTGCAAGAGGGCAGCGGTCTTCAAGAGATCGATGATGTAGATACCGTTGCGCTCGCCATGGATGAAGCGGCGCATCTTCGGGTTCCAGCGGCGCGTCTGATGGCCGAAGTGGACTCCGGCCTCCAGCAGGTCCGCGATTCCTACTTGGCTCACGGGTACTCCCTTGGTGTGGACTAGTTGATCCGAGCGTTACGTCGCGGACCCGAGCGCTCGTGGCGTCTCGGGCAGGGCCGCGGTGCGCAGTCGCACGGCATTGGCTTGGGTTCGACCGCCCAGTCTATCGCCTGGACTCAGCTTCCGCACGCACCAAGGCATCGCGCAAGTCGCCCGGCAAGGGCGAGTGGACCTCGACCGGGGCGCCTGTGACCGGGTGCGGAAGAGCGAGCCTTGCCGCATGCAGGAATTGGCGTCCCAGATCCAGCACGCCAGGAGTGCCGTACTCGGGATCTCCGCATATGGGATGGCCAATCGCCTGCAGGTGCACGCGGATCTGATGCGTGCGCCCCGTGTCAAGACGCAAGCGCAACAAGGACACTCGACCGAGGGAGCGCTCGAGCGTGAAGTGGGTGCGCGCCTCGCGAGCCCCGACACCGCCTACGGCCATCTTGGTGCGGATCTGAGGGTGGCGCCCGATCGGCGCCTCGATCGTTCCCGTTCGCGAAGGCGGGCGGCCTTCGACCATCGCCAGGTATTCGCGCTCGATCAAGCGCTTGCGCAGGGCGGCTTGCAGCAAGCGATGGGCGTGCTCGGTACACGCGACGACGAGCAGACCCGAGGTATCCCGGTCGAGCCGGTGCACGATCCCGGCACGCCCTGGCTCGCCACCCGCGGCCCTCCCTGCCAGCAACTGGGAGAGCGTGCCCTCTTGGTGGCCGCGGGCGGGGTGCACCACCAGGCCCGCGGGCTTGTCGACTACGAGCAGGTGCTCGTCCTGCCAGACGATGCTCAAAGTTGGGGTGTTATTGGGAGACACTGTCGCTTGGGGCTGGGAGTGCTGTGGTTGGCGCCGGTCTCCACATTGAGTGGCACGGAATAGAGCCTGATAGCACGAGCTATGGGCTCGCAGAAGCCTCCGGTCGATTACGAGGGTCCTCGATCACCAGGAAAAGCAGGAGCACGCCGATCGTGATGCAGGCATCGGCGAGGTTGAAGGGAGGCCAACCGAGCGGTAGCTTGACGAAATCGGTGACCGAACCGGCGCGCAGGCGATCGAAGATGTTGCCTAGGGCTCCTCCCAGCAACATTCCGGTTGGCAGCCAGATCAAGGGCTTGTCCAGGTGACGCGCGAAGTACACGACCAGGACGAGCAGGGCACCGCCCACAAGCAGGCTCACGGCGAGATGGCGCCCGGGCAGGAAGCCGAATGCTACGCCTTGGTTGCGTGTGTCCACGAGTTGTATGCCCGGCAGCAGAGAGCGTGTTTCGCCGGGCACGATCGAGTTGCGCACGGCGACCTTCGACGCTTGGTCGAGCGCCACCACGAGCGCTGCCACGAGCGCGGCCCACAGCCATGCCCGCGCGGCGCCACCGGCGCGGGCCCACCCCCGCGCCCTCCCGGCGGCGCGGCCGCGCGCTCGGTGAGCGCCGCCGGGACGAGCGTGCGCCGGAGGCTCAGGGCCGGGATCGGGCAAAGCTCAACCGTGGATCAGGCTGACGATCAGGTTGCCCACGAGCGAGAGCACGACGATCGCCACGATCGGAGAGAAGTCGAATGCGCCGATCATCGGGATGATGCGCCGGAAGATGCGCAGGTAGGGCTCGCACACGTCGCGCAAGAACGACAGGATGGCGTCGCTCACGCGCGAATAGGGCGGGCGCACACCGAAGGCGAACAAGAGCTGAATCACGATGTAGACGACGATCAGGAGCGTGTAGACGTAGATCAGCGTCGAGAGGTAACCGGCGACTTCGGTGCGCGTGCTGGCGAGCATGGGCGCGTTGCCGAGGACCTCCACGTGCGAGCTCGCGAGCAGTGGCCTCATCGCACGATGGCCCCCACCCAGGCAAGCCGGCCGCGGCCACGTTTGCGTTGCATGGGTCCGTTGACCCTCATCGGACGTGCCCGTCGAGCACGGCGTCGAGGGCGTCGCTGAATGCGGCCCGCACGCCCCCACGCTCCAGAGCATCGAGCCCGCGCGCCGTTGTCCCGCCCGGGGAGGTCACCTCGCGACGCACCGCCAAGGTGTCGTGATCGCGTGCCCGCAACAGCTCGGCCGTGCCCGCGAGGGTCTCTGTCACGAGCGCCGCTGCTTGGGCCGGGGGAATGCCGCGACGCACACCTGCGTCGACCTGGGCCTCGGCCACTAGGGCGACATAGGCGGGAGCGCACGACATCAAGCCCATCGCGACGTCGACGAGCGCGTCGTCGAGCACGACGAGCGTGCCGAGCTCGGCGAACAGGGCGCGGACTCGGGGATCCAGGGTCTCCTCGTCTGCGTCGAAGAAGTCGCCCACCAACGCATCGACGGCATAGTCTCCGGTAAGCAAGGCCCACGGTTCGCGCTCTGGATCAGCGGCCTGCACGACCGCTCCGATGCGCACCTCCACCGGAAGGGAGGGAAGAAAGCGGTACACGGGGAGCCCCTCGTAGGCGGCCTTCAACGCGGCCAACGGAGTCGCCGCGAGGATCGAGGCGACCGCCTTGGCGTGAGGCGCAAGTTCGCGTGCGACCTCCTGGAGCTGTGCGGGCTTGTGGCAGAGCACGACGAGATCCGCGCGCTCGGCCACCGCCGCGCCCGAGACGAGCGCCTGTCCGCCGGTCTCTCCCGCCAGCGCCTCGGCGCGCTCCGACACCGGGTCGAAGCAGAGCACCGGCCTGCCCCAGCCGCGTGCCATTGCCCGGGCCATGTTGCCGCAACCGATCAAGCCAATCTTCATGACGCGCCTCAGGCTACCGGCCCTTGCGGCCGCTATGCGTTCCGCGTTCCTGACGTGAGAGGTCCAGGCCTCGCCAGGACGCAGGGAGCGTAGTGTGCTCTGCACATGAGCGACTGAGGACGCCGACCACCCGGCTTCGCCGGGCGGTGCCCGCGCCGGGCATCTCATGTCAGGATTGGTTGAAGAAGCCCTTTTCGATTAGCCGGGCCCGCTCCTCAGCTGAGATCTCGAGGTTGCGCGGCGTGAGCATGAACACCTTGTCGGCGATTCGCTGCATACCGCCGTCGAGCGCATAGGTGAGGCCGCTGGCGAAGTCGATCAGGCGCTTTGACAGGTCGGTGTCGGCGCCTTGCAGGTTGAGGATCACCGGGATCGAGTCCTTGAACTTGTCGGCGATCTGCTGGGCGTCGTTGAACGACTTGGGGATCACGAGGTGCACGCGTACGTCGCCGTTGCCGCGGCCCACGGGGCGCAAGGTGGTGGTGGGGCGCCCGTGGGGCTCCTCCTCGGGGAAAATCTCGTCGAACTCGTCGCGGCGGCGGCGTGAGGAGAGCCGGCGCACGTTGGGACGCTCGCGGTAGCGGTCGGCTATCTCCTCCTCGTGGGGGGGCTCGTCGTAGTCGTCGTGATAATCCTCGGCCAAGCCGAAGTACACGAGAGCGCGGTGCCAAGAATCGCGAAATGCCATGTCAAGAGGGCGTTTTCGGTGAGAATGGATGTTTCCCTGCTCGTGCCGAGCATTCAATCACGGCTCGCTCAGGGTGAAGACCCGTGTCCTTGGCCCCCGCGGAGCTCAGAACCCGGATACCCTTGCTCGCTAAGCGTACAACCGCGTGCCGATGCGCACAATCGTGGCTCCCTCTTGGACGGCGACCGCGAAGTCTTGGGTGGTGCCCATCGACAGCTCCTTCAAGCCGTGCGCTTGGGCGAGCTCGCGCAAGCGGCGAAACCAGGGGCGGCTCTGCTCGGGGTCGTGGGCGAGCGGCGGCATCGTCATCAGACCCGCCACTGGGAGCGGCGAGCGAGCGATAAACCCGTTGAGTTGCTCCGGCAAGATGCCGGCCTTGGAGGGGTCGCCCGCCAGGTTTACCTCGACCAGCACTTCCAGTCCGGAGCGAGCTCTGTCGGCATAGCGCTCGAGCGCCGCCAGGGCCGACTCGCTTGCCAGCGAATGAATCAGATGCACGTGCGGCACGATCGCGCGCACGTGTTTGCTCTGGAGCGTCCCAATGAAGTCCCACCTGAAGAGGTCTCCGTGGACGGCCACCTTCTCCTGCAGATCCTGCACGCGATTCTCCCCTACGAGCCCGATCCCGGCGCGTGCCAACACCGGAAGCTCCACGCTGGGCACATACTTGCCGGCCGCGAGGATCGCCACCTCCTCGACCCCGCGACCCGAGATCTCCGCGGCGCGGGTCAGCTCGGCGCGCACATCTTCGAGATTGGCGCGGACCCGCTCGACCTGAAGGTCTGCGATCAGCTCAACCATGCCAGGCCCGCTTGGCGCCCCGCACGGGCGCCTTCGCGGCGGTAGGAGAAGTAGCGCTCGTCGCAGATCGTGCATGCCTCCAGGTCATGCACATGGTCTACGCCGGCGGAGAGCAGGCGCTCGTGGGCGATTGTACGCAGGTCGATGTTGCGGTGCTTGCGGGCGATACCGCCAAACGCGGCGTGGACCTCCTCGCCGACCTCGTAGCAGCAGGCTCCCGCGCACGGACCCACGATCGCCACCACCTCTCCCTTGCCACCAACCTCGCGCACGGCGCGCACGCCCTCCTGCAAGACCCCCGCGGCTAGCCCGCGCCAGCCCGCGTGCAGCGCGGCCACGGCACCATCGGCACCGAGCACCACGGGGATGCAGTCGGCGGTGAGCACCATCGCGGCGACGCCGGGCACGGCCACGGCGTGACCGTCGGCCTCGACGACGGGTTGGCGCTCGCTGTCTGCCTCCAGTGGGCTGGCCCGGCGCTCGCTGTCCGCCTCCAGTGAGCTGGCCCGTGGCTCGCTGTCCGCCTCGGGTGGAGTGGCATGGGACCCGCGAGGACCATCCTTTGGGCGAGGCTCGCCTGCCGGGAGCAGCCGGGCGCCGGTGGAGAGCACTCGGCAGACAACTGTCCCGTGAACTTGGTAGCCGCGTGCGAGATATCTCACTCCGATCTCCTTGCGCATGCGCTCGCGCGCGTGCAGGCCCTGCTCGGCATGCTCTCCCCCGACGCTCGAGAGGTTGCCTTGGGCTTGTGCGGTGAACACGGCTCGACCGCTCCCGGGCAGTTCGAGAACCTCTGCGCCAAGCACCGCCGGGAGGAGGGTGATCCTGCTGCTCTTGGGCTTCCTCGTGGGGTCGAGTGGCCTGTGTTGAGCCGTCATATCCTCGCTTCGAGCGCCGCCCGCAGCTCGCTCTCGCGGCCGGGCTCGATTCGTTCTTCGAGCAGGAGCTTGTAGGACTCTTCCAACCGTACCCCCACCTCGGGGCCCTCAGGAACTCCGGCGGCGATCAGGTCGTCCCCTGTGACCTCCAGGGTGACGTGCCGCCGCTCTCCCAGCCATTCCTCGAAGATCAGTCGTCCGTAGGCATCCGGGCCTTCGTCGAGCTCGCATACGGCGGCGGCGAGCGCGAGCGACTCCACGGAGGCGCCGATCGTGAGCTCGAGCAGGTCCACGGTCGTGTCGGTGCCGGCGACGTGGTCGATCGCAAACGAGGCTGTCACAGCGACACCAAACGTTCTGTCGCCGTCGCCTGAGGGAAGCTGCAGGTCATGCAGAAAGCCGCGCATCTTCGGCTCGGTCTCTGGGTCGTCGAGGCTGTCGCACAACTCCAGCAAGAGCGAGGCGGCGAGCATCGTTTGGACGGAGCCGTCGTCGGGCATGATTTCCAGCGCCAGACGCGCCACGTGCTCGTCGAAGCTCAAGCCTGGCTCCCACGCGGAGAGCACGCCGATGCGATCGAGCTCGGCCAAAGACGCCACTGGATCGGGTTCGGCGAGCGCGAGACGTAGCTCGGCCCCCAGACGTTGGCCTGAGAGCGTGTGCAGAGCACCCGCTCTCAGCGCCTCCGAGAGAAGCACAGCGGTGTGGGGCTCGATCTCAAACCCCAGGCGCGCCGCGTAGCGCGCGAGGCGCAGGATCCGCGTAGGGTCCTCGCGGAAACTAGCGTCGTGTAGCACCCTGAGACGCCTCGCGGCGAGATCGTCTAGCGCGCTCAGCGCCGCGCGCAGCCCTCCCGCGTACTCGCCGGCGAGCCCAAGCGCGATAGCGTTGACGGTGAAGTCGCGGCGCTCCAAATCCTGCTCGGGGGTGCCTGGTTGGATGTCGGGGAGAGCGCC
The DNA here is from genome assembly GCA_035567355.1 of Solirubrobacteraceae bacterium. Lineage (GTDB taxonomy): Bacteria > Actinomycetota > Thermoleophilia > Solirubrobacterales > Solirubrobacteraceae > Palsa-744. The sequence goes on along the minus strand of DATMPT010000028.1, from coordinate 7,605 downwards.
TGGCACGCAGTAGCTCTCGGCCCTGATCGTCGCGAGATCGATGTTCGCCTCAGACCCACGCACAACCGCGGTGCCGAAGCGCTCGTGCAGGGTGAGGGTGCCCTGGAGCCTCTCCGCCAGGACGCCGCCCAGGCGCTCGACACCCGAGTCGACGATCACGTCGAGCTCGCGCGGCGGTGAGCCGAGCATGATGTCGCGCACCGCCCCTCCCACTAGCTCCACGCGGCCCTCATGCAGCTCGGCGGCCTCCAGTAGCTCGCGTCCGCCCGGCAGTCCGCGCACGCGCTCCAGCAGCGCCGCGCCGTCGGGCGTGGGCGAGTCGGTCGTGTCGTCCAATGGCTCGATGTGGTCGTCGCTCATGGTCGTGCCCCGCTTTGTGTTGACTTCCGCTGGACCTTTTCCTTTCGTGCTCAGCCGAGACGCACCGGGATGCCCGCCGCCGCCAGATGGCTCTTTGCCTCCGCCACGGTGTGCCGGTTGTAATGAAAGATCGAAGCACACAACACCGCGTCGGCGCCGATTCGCAAGGCATCTACCAGGTGTTGCAGCTCGCCCGCCCCGCCCGATGCGATCACCGGCACGTCCACCGCCGCGCTCACCGCGGCGGTGAGCGGCAGGTCGTATCCGTCGCTGGTGCCGTCACGGTCCATGCTCGTGAGCAGAATCTCCCCCGCTCCGCGCGCGGCGCCCTCGCGCGCCCATTCGACGGCATCGCGTCCCGTGGGGGTGCGCCCGCCCGCCACATAGGCATCCCAGCGCGCCCCCAGGCCCCCGCCCGAACATACGCCAACGCCGGAGGGCTCCCCAACCGCCGTGCGCGAGCCCTCGGCGGCGTCGCCGTGGACCGGCTGATCGGCTGAGGACTCGCCGCCATTGCGGGCAGGCACGGCCTTGGCGTCGATCGCGAGCACCACACATTGGGCCCCGAAAACCGCAGCCAGCTCATCGATCAGCTCGGGACGCTCCAGCGCGGCGGAGTTGACCGAGACCTTGTCGGCACCCGCGTCGAGCACCGCCTGGGCGTCTGCCACCGAGCGGATGCCGCCACCGATCGTGAACGGCACGAACACGTCGTCGGCGGTCGAGCGAGCGAGTTTGACGATCGTCTCGCGCCGTTCATGCGTGGCCGTGATGTCCAGGAACACGAGCTCGTCGGCTCCCTCACGGTCGTAATGGGCGGCCAGCTCGACGGGATCGCCCGCGTCACGGATGTCGAGGAATTCGACGCCCTTCACTACGCGGCCGCCGTCCACGTCCAAACAGGGGATTACGCGCTTATAGTGCACGTGCCCACGGTAGCGGGCCGGCGGCCACCTGGCCACCGAGAATCAACTAATTGTTTGAATCGGCGACGCCCAGTCGCCGCCAGGTCTTCCCAGCCGTCAGGCATTCCCAGCCGCCAAGTCTCCTCAGCCGCCAGGTCTTCTCAGCCGCCAGGCTCCTTCGGTCTCATGCCTCCTCAGCCGTCGAGTACACCCAAGGCTTCGGCTACCGTGAAGCGTCGCTCGTAAAGCGCCTTGCCGACGATCACCCCGGCGAGGCTCGACGCTTGCAGATCGACCAACCCTTCCAGGTCGGCGAGCGCGCCGATGCCGCCTGAGTAGACGAACGTGCCCGGTACAGCCGTGGCCACGCGTGCCACTTCCTGAAAGTCGGGGCCTTCCAGCATTCCGTCGCGGTCCACGTTTGTGTAGACCAAGTCCACGGCTCCCCGCTCGGCCAGGCCCGCGATCAGCTCCTCGCGGCCGCCGTCGATCGTCTCCGTCCATCCGGCTGTCGCGATGCGCCCTGCGCGCACGTCCACGGATACCAGCACCTGGCCGGGCCAGCGGACGAGCGCCTGCTCGAGCAGGTCAGGGTCGGTGAACGCAGCTGTGCCCAGGATCGCCCGCTCTGCGCCAGCTTGAAGGATCGCTTCGATGGCGGCCAGGGAGCGCAGGCCGCCGCCGAACTGCACAGGCACGCCGAGCTCGCTCGCGATGCGGCGAAGGTGGGCGGTATTGGAGGGGGCACCCTCACGCGCACCGTCGAGGTCGACGACATGCAGATAGCGCGCACCTGCCTCTACCCACCCGCGCGCCGCCGAGAAGGGGTCCTCGTCGTAAACCTTCTTGGCGTCGAAGTCACCCTTCACGAGCCGCACGGCCTTGCCGCCGAGCATGTCGATCGCGGGATAGAGCCTCACGAAGCGACTGTCACCGCTGAGCGAGCGCAGATGCGGGCGAAGTTCGCCAGCAATCGCAGTCCGGCGGCCGAGGACTTCTCGGGGTGAAACTGCACGCCGTAGAAGCTCTCGTGCCCCACCACGCTAGCGAACGGGGCTCCGTACACCGAGGTCCCGAGGATGTCCTCGCGCGCGGTGGGCACCGGCGCGAAGGAGTGCACGTGGTAGAAGGCACAGCGCTCGGGCAAGCCTTCGGTCAGGGGGGAGCTTCCTGTGAAAGTAACCTCGTTCCAACCTATGTGGGGCAGCTTGAGCTCGCCGAGCCCGCCTGCCTGCCTGCTTGCGCCCTGCAGGGTGTGCCCTTCAGGGTGCTTGCTGTGTGCCATTTGGGTATGCCCTTCAGGGCGAGCGCCAAAGGGTGCCCGTGCGCGTGGGAGCTCGCGAACAACGCCTGCGATCAGGCCGAGCCCCGGTGTGCCGCCCTGCTCGGTGGAGCGCTCGAAGGCCAGCTGCATGCCGAGGCAGATGCCTAGCACCGGTGTACCGTGCGCGACCCGCTCGCGCACCAGCTCATCCAGGCCGAGCTCGCGCAGGCTGGCCATCCCCCGGGGGAATGCACCGACGCCCGGCACCACGAGGCCCGCCGCCGCCCGTAGGCGCCCGTGGTCGCTTGTGATCGCGACGCTCGCGCCAATGTGCTCGAGCGCCTTCTCGACCGAGCGGCGGTTGCCCATGCCGTAGTCGAGGATGGCGATCTCGACGGGCTCCTCGAGCAGCCCGCGGGTCCCTCTCTGATCTTCGCCGCCGATCACCGCGGGCGCTCCAATCGGGTCATGAGCTCAGCGTACCCTTTGTGCTCGGCACTCCCGTCTCGGTTGGGTCGAGCGACACGGCTTGGCGCAATGCCCGAGCGAACGCCTTGAACGTGGCCTCGATCATGTGGTGGGCGTTGGTGCCTGCCTGAACCTCCACGTGCAGAGTGAGCTTGGCCGCGTTGGCAAAGGCCCTGAAGAACTCCTCCGTTAGCTCGTGATCGAAGCCGCCCGTGGTCCCCGACGGCAAATCCGCCTCGAATGCTGTGAACGGGCGTCCCGATATGTCGATCGTGCAACTCGCCCGCGCCTCGTCCATGGGCACGAGCGCGTGTCCGTATCGATAGATACCCGCCCGATCTCCGAGCGCGCGGTCGAGGGCCTGTCCGAAGACGATCGCGGTGTCCTCGGCGGTGTGGTGGGCGCCGGTCTGGAGATCGCCTGAGACGTTCACGTCGAGATCCATCCGCGCGTGGCGGGCAACCAGATCGAGCATGTGGTCGAGAAAGCCCACCCCTGTCTCGCGGAGACCTCTGCCGGTGCCGTCGAGCGCGAGCGACAGGCGCACATCTGTCTCGGCGGTGGCGCGTTCGATCGTGGTCGCGCGCGTGGGACTTGCTGGGCTTGCGGGGTCGGAGCTCATGTCAAGCATTCTCCCTCACCGCAGCTGGGGAAGCTCCTTGGGGGCACACTTTCATTTGTGGAGGCCCATCCGGGCACGCTCATCGCGGGTGTCCATCGGAGCACGCTCATCGTCGAGGCCCCTCGGGCGCCCGCGCCCTCATCGAGCGGGCATGCAAAGGGAAGCCCTCGACCTCGGCGAGCGGCGCACCGGCCTTGGCCAGCTTGGCCGCGGCGGGGTCGGGAATCTCTACGATCGACATGCGCCTGCGGAAGTGCCTTGGGGATAGCGCTGAGGCAAAGCGGGCCGCTCCGCCCGTGGGCAATACGTGGTTGGATCCGGCCGTGTAGTCCCCGAAGGCGGTGGCCCCGTTGCGCCCGAGCAAAAGGCAGCCGGCGGTCCTGACCTTGGGAGCAAGCAGCTCCTCGGCCGCGCCCACGAGCTGGAGGTGCTCTGGCGCGAACTCGTTTGCCAAGTCCACCGCCGCCAAAGGCGTGGCCGTCTCGATCAAGACGCATGCATCCGGTTCGAGCTCGGACTCGGGCGCTCCAGCGAGCTCGTGCTCGATCGCGGCGCCAACCGCGTCCAAGGCCCCGCGCGAGCTCGATAGGCCGGCGACGAGGCTGCCGGCACCGTGCTCGGCCTGGGCCAAGAGGTCGAGCGCGACCAAACGGGGGTCGGCGTCGGAGCCAAACACCACCATCAGGTCGCTCGGGCCGGCGAAGCCGTCGATTCCGACGACGTGGGAGAGACGGCGCTTGGCCTCCTGGACGTAGAGGTTGCCGGGGCCCACGATCACGTCTGCGCGCCCTACCGACTCCGTTCCGAAAGCAAGGGCCGCGACGGCTTGGGCGCCGCCCATGCGGTAGACGCGCTCCACCCCGCATAGCCTGCACGCAGCGAGGATCGCCGGGTGGGCCTGACCGTCGGGCCCGGGCGGGGTGCACACGGCGACGTCCAGGACGCCGGCGGCACGCGCGGTCACAACCCCCATCACGACCGTGCTCGGGTAGGCGGCCCGTCCACCTGGGGTGTAGATCGCGGCGGCCCCAACCGGCATTTCGCGCAAGGTCACCGTGTGACCCTGGGGGAGCTCGACGATCACCCGCTCGGAGCCGATCGAGGCATCCGCCACGCTGGCGACGTTGGCGATCGCCACTTGGAGGCCCGCCACAACCTCCAGAGGCATCGCTTCGAGCGCTTGATCCAGCTCACCGGGAGCGACACAGATCTCGCGAGGCTCGACGCCATCGGTGTCGAAGCGGCGCGTGTACTCGTTGACCGCCTCATCCCCCTCGGCACGCACGTGGGCGACGATCGTTGCGACTGCCTCTTCGACCCCTTCCACCCCGCCAACCAGCCTGCGCAGGTGGGCGGCCGCAAGCGCTGGAGCGCCGGCGTCTGCCTCGGCGAGCGTGACGCGCTCAACGAGCATGCCCGCTCGATCCTTTCCAATCGTGTCCGGTCGCGGCTCGCGCGCCTCTGTATAGATCGAATACGAGCTCAGGATCGGATACGGGCTCAGGCGGCACGCAGGCGTCCCAACAAGTCGTCGATCGGCCCCGCACGCAGCTTGTGGGCCACCGGGTTGGCGATCAGGCGGGCGGTGCACTCGACGATCTCCTCGCGCACGATCAGGTCGTGTTCGCGCAAGGTGGTGCCGGTCGCGGTGAGATCGACGATCGCCTCCACCATACCGGTGAGCGGGGCAAGCTCAACCGAGCCCTTGACCTCCACGATCTCAGCCTGCCTGCCGGTCTCCTCGAGGTAGCGGGCCGCGATCCGCGGATACTTGGTCGCCACCCGCATGACTCCCAGGCGGCGCAGGGCCTCGGCGGCTGGATCGGGGCCGGCCTTGGAGGCCAAGACCATCGTGCAGCGACCGTAGCCGAGGTCGAGCAGCTCATAGACCACCCGTCGGGCCGGGTCCCCGGAGCCTTGGGCGGCCTGCTCGAGTAGGACATCCTTGCCGGTGATGCCAATATCGGCGGCACCCGACTCAACATAAGTGGGCACGTCGGAGGGGCGCATCGTGATCACACCGATATGCTCGAACAGGAGCTTACGGTCGTTGGAGCGCAGCTCGACCGTGTCGAGGCCGAGGCCTTCGAGGAGATCCACCGTCTCGGCGAACAAGGCGCCGCGGGGCACCGCGATCGTGAGTCCGTTGAGCGTCCTCATGGAGCCCCCGCGTGGGCCTGGCCTGGCTCGCCCCGCTCCTCGCCGGCCAAGGCTATATGCAGGCGTTCCACGCCAAGCGCAAAGCCAACCGCGGGCAAGGAGCGCCCGTAACGCCCGAGCAACTCGTCGTAGCGTCCGCCGCCCCCGATCGGAGCACCCAAAGCGGGATCGTAGACCTCGAACACGGCACCGGTGTAATAGCCGATAGAGCGCACGAGTCCCAGGTCGAAGATCACACGGGAGGCCACATCGGTGTCGAGCAGATCGTGCACCTGGCGCATGTTTGCCGCCGCGTCGGCCACAGCCGTCGCGGAGGCGTCGAGCACCTCCGGGCCACCACGACGCTGGGGTACCTCGAGCAGGAGCTGCCGGGCCTGCGCTGAGAGCTCGATCTCGGATAGGGCCTGCTCGAGCTCCACGAAGTCGCGCTGGGCCAAGGCACCGAGCAATCCCGCGCGAGCGTCCGCGGGCACGCCGAGGCTCGCCATCAAGGACGGAAACAGGGAGGCGTCGCCAAGGCCGATCCGGTAGCCCTCGAGACCGACCGCGTCGAGCGCCGCACACAGGACCCTCAAAGCCTCTGCGGTCCCTTGGGGAGCGGGGGCGCCGATCAGCTCGATCCCTGCTTGGAGGAGCTCGCGCGGCTGTCCTCGCTGGGGACGAACGCCGCGATAGCAGTGCGCCAGATAGCAGAAGCGCAAGGGCGGCGGGACGGTCGGATAGCGAGTGGCCACCACTCGCGCGATCGGTACCGTCATGTCCGAGCGCAGGACGAGCACGGCGCCTGTCTCGTCGAATACGCGGTAGGCGGGCTGGGCGTCGGCCGACCCGGCGCCACGCGCTGTGTGCCCGGCGCGAGCCAGGACCGACTCGTACTCGAGCGCCGGCGTGTAGACCTCGCCGTAGCCGTGCCCTTCGAACACCTTGCGCAAAGCGTCGGTGATGGCGCGCACCTCGCGCGTCTCGTCGGGAAGCACGTCGCGCGTGCCGGAGGGAATCGGGTGGATCATCGAAATCGTGGATCAGCTGCGTGCTCGGAGTCTCATCTGGTCGTCATTCAATCGGACCGCGACGACGGGGGCTCCGCGGTGCACATGTTCTTCGAAGTGGGCTTTTTCGAAGCCGGCCCTTACGCGCACGCGTAGGGTAGGCCAATAGAGCAATAGCCTTAGACGTGCACGGGCTCAGTTGCCACCCGCTCGATGCGCGCGCCCAGCTCACGCAGGCGCTCGTCGATGCGCTCGTAGCCGCGATCGATCTGACGGATGTTGCCGATCTCGGAGCGCCCGTCGGCGCACAGGGCGGCGAGGAGCATCGCCATGCCGGCACGGATGTCGGGCGACTCGACACGCTCCCCGCGCAGGCGCCGCGGGCCGGTGACGATCGCGCGATGGGGATCGCACATAACGATGTCCGCCCCCATCAGGATCAACTTGTCGGTGAAGATGAGGCGATTCTCGAACATCCACTCGTGCACGAGGATGGAGCCCTCGGCCTGGGTGGCCATGGCGACGGCGATCGAGGTGAGATCGGCCGGGAACGCGGGCCACGGGCCATCCTGGATCTTGCCCTTGTAGTCGCCCACGTCGGACTGGACTAACAATTTTTGGGATCCCGGTACGTAGACGTCGTTTCCGTCGATCACGGTGCACAAACCAAGGCGCTCGAACACCAGGCGGATCATGCGCAGGTCGGCGGGGACGGTGTCCTTGATGCGAAGCTCTCCGCCGGTGACGCCGGCCAAGGCCATGAAGCTGCCGATCTCGATGTGGTCGGGGGCGATGCGGTGGTGACAGCCGTGCAGGCGCTTGGCGCCAGCGACAGCC
>DATMPT010000027.1:0-5973 GCA_035567355.1 Solirubrobacteraceae bacterium | reverse complement strand
GCGGCGCAGGATCAACCCCATTTCCTTCGCCGGATACATGAACGTGTCCACCACGAACACCTCATGGCGGTAGCGCTCGGTGATCACGTGCACGTCGGGGTGGGCGCTGCACTGCACCAGATAGGCGTTGGGCTGCTCATGGACGCGCTCCAGGCCCTCGCCGAAGTCCCCCACGAGCTCGATCTGGGCGTCTTCTAGCCCTTGGAATTCCAGATAGCGCACCAGTGCGTTCTCGTGACATGTGCCGGAAGGGCCTAGCGTGAGGAACGTGGGGACAGGAGACATGCGGTGTCCATTGTTGAGGGCCGGTCGATCCCTTTCAATTATACGCGAGTCCCATCAGCCGTAATAGCGCCCTACCACGAGTAGCTGACTGAAAATGTTTTGGGCCAGCAAGAGAACTACGATGACGGCGCCAACAGCAGGGCCCCAGCGTTGACCCGCACCGCGAGCCGCGAGCGCGAGCCCCAAGCCGAAGAGCGCCAGCAAAGGAAGGAAATAGCGGGGCTCGGCGTAACCCAGGCCTTCGCTGGGAGAGCTGTAATAGGAGCTGAGGCCGATCAGTGCCAGCAGTCCTAGGCACATGGCGCCGTAGACGACGATCTCAGCAAGGCGCCGGCGCAGGGCAGCTCGGTCGCCGAGAAGCGCCCTGATGCCCAACGCAACCAGGATGCCAGTGGGCACGAGAGCGAGCTTGTCGACCCAGCGCGGGAATGACGTGTCGAGCCATCCATAGAACCCGACCAGCCTGTCGAACCAAAGTTGGCGCGTCGTAAAAAGGCCGGGGAAGTAGTTCCTCATCGTTGGCAGGCGCGGCAGGTACAGCTGCCATATGTAGCTGGCCTTGTCGAATATGGACCCTTGCGCATGCTCGAATTTGAGGCTCCTCGAAACGATACCAAGCCCCCCGTGGCCTGAGGCCACGTTGACGAGGGCGTAGATGCACACAGGGCTCACGGCGATCGCCAGAGCGACTCCAAGGTTGCGATAGGCAGATCGTCCATGGGTCCGCGCGGAGCGCACAGCGAGCACAACCAGCCCGAGGACGATGCCCGGAGCCAGTCCGATGAAAGTGAGCTTCGTCAGGAAACCGACCACGATCGCCACGCCGATCAGGATCGCCAGTCTCAGCGTGAGCCCGCGACGAAACGCCCGGGCGAGGAGGTAGAAGATCGCCGCCGAGACCGCCGCGAGCATCGCATCGGGACTCATCGCGCCCGACATGAAGCCGAGCATCGGCGCCAACGCCACGCCGAGGCCGCCGACCGTCCACGCCCACCGGGCTCTCGGCAACGCCTCACGCAGGAACAGGAAGACGAACAGCGCGGTCAGCCCACCCATCAGGGCGTTCAGCATACGCATCAGCTGGAGTTGATCGAGCAGCGTACCGCCTGAGGCCAGTCCGTAGGGAATCGTCTGCAGCAGGTAGTACAGCGGAGGGCTGTAGTACGCCCCACCGACCGCGCCGTTGCCGCGGCGAGAGGGGTGTTGGGCGAGGGCTTCTTCCAGAGACCGCTCCTCAGCGGCTGAGGAGATCGTGCGGTTTTCCGGGCTCTGGTGGACTTCGTATAGGTGGATGTCGCGCTCCACGACTTCCTCTTCCGGCGAGAAGGCGTATGCGTTGGAGGTGGGCAGTCGGTGGTTCTCGGCGAGCTGTTGCGTGTAGGCGAAGTGGAACGGCTCGTCCGGGACCTCGAAGGGGGGCGTCAGGAAAGACCAGCACAGGGCGTTCAGGCACGCTACGAGAGCGCAGACCCAGGCTGCGCGAGGGACTCGCGCGAACGCTTTCGCGAGGCTCGCCGCACTTCGGCGAGCGTCAGGCGCACCGCGAGCACGGCGACCGCGAGGGAGAGCACGAGGGACGGCGGCGAACGCCTTCGCGACGCTCATCGCACTTCGGCGAGCGTCAGGCGCACCGCGAGCACGGCGACCGCGAGGGAGAGCACGAGCACGAGGAACGCTATCCACGTTCCACTCCAGGCGTGACCCAGTCCCATGCGGTAGGCCACCGAGGATGCCTGAGACAGCCAGGATTGTGTCGCCGGGCGCAGGTATTCCATGCCAAGGGCCATGTCTTGAAAGGAGAGTTTCGCCCCCGCGGGGGGCTGGCGTATCGGCGTCCCTCGAATTTGGATGTGTTCCGCGATCGGCCCGATCTTCGTGCAGATGCGCTCGTCGCCGACCGGGTCGGTCAGGCCGGCCATGGGTATGCCCACTTTCGGCGCAGACCCCCAACCGGCGGCCTGCTGACCTTCGGAGAGGACGCGCGAGCCCGCGAGCACCCGCAGAGTTACGTTGGGACCGGCGGCGGGAGCTTCTATTGCCACCCGGATAACCGAGGTTCCACTCGGAATCCGGCCCAACGGTTGACAAGTTTCAAGGTCTCCTTTTTTCAGGCTGCCGTCAACCTTGGCGAGGACCCCATTCGTCCCGGCCGTCGCCAGCGGCGAGCCCACCAGGACCGCGATCACCGCGATGGTCATCAGCGTCAGCGCGATACCCAGTGCAACTACGGCGCTTCGCATCGCGCAGGTCCGGGGATGTTGGTTTTAGAGCCGGAGTCGGTCATTAGAGCCGGAGTCGGTCGTGGAGCTGCCTTGTCAAACCGGCGCCGGGATGCGGCCTTGCCCTGGTCAGAGCGCCCGACCCGATCGGCCCGGAGGGGGCGCAGGCTTGATATCACTCTGTGAGCTCAAGGACAAGGGAATATCATGAGAATGTTTCTCACTTTGGACGGACGCCGATGAGAGCAAGGACACTCCAGGACGGGCGAAAATGTTTAGCAGGCCCGGTCATCGACCCAGCAGCTCGAGCAGACGGAGCAGAAGACCCCGGTAGCGCTCCATGCACGGGTTGACCCAGCGTGGCAGGCCGGTGTCGATCAGCTGTGTCTCGATGCCGGCGGAAAACCGGTACAACACCTGGTAGTCGGAGACATTTCGGGTGCGCTGAACCGAGCGGCGCCAGCGGAGGAGATCGGGCGCCTGCCCGAGCAACGAGATCCAGGCCCGCGCCTTTTCTGCAAGCCAGCCCTCGGAAATCGCACGGGTCAGAACGAGCGCCTCGGCGATGAGCAATACCGGGGCCAGCAGCACGAGCGTGCACAGCCGCAGGTTGCTCATTAGTGCCCACGCACGATTTCGCTCAAGATAGAACCACTTGTGAGCACCCTTCTCAAACTCGTAGTCGTGCACAACGACCGCTTCCGGGCAGTAGCGCACCCGCCTGCCGCTCAGCCGCATGCGCCACGCCAGATCCGTGTCGTCCACATACAGAAAGAAGTGGGGACACAGCCCCCCGAGCTCCAGAAACACCTCTCGCCGGACGAGCAGCGCCGCGCCAGACACGGCCGCCGTGTCGCGGGCGGGTCCGTGCTCGCGTGGACAGCCGTACCCGCCCGACCACGAGATGCCGGCGATGTTGACCGGATTGTCACCCGCGTTGACCCGACCATCCGGAAGCAGCACCTGAGCGCCCACGATGGCAACCTCATCGTCGTCCACGGCCTCGAGCAACCGTTCCAGGCAGTCAATCGAGGCGACCGCGTCGGGGTTGAGGAAGAACAACCACTCGCTGCTTGCCGCTCGAGCCGCAAGGTTGGCGGCGCCCGTGTAACCGAGGTTGGCGCCAGGATGCACGATCCGCACCTTCGAGGAGATCCCGCCGGCGGCGAGAGCGCGCGCGGTCGCACCCTCCGGGTCGTTGTCGACCGCCAGCACTTCCGCCGGCACCCGCGACTGGCCGAGCATGCTCTGGATCGCCCTCGCGGACGCGACGGGATCGGCGTAGGAGACGACGATGGCTGCGATTGCCGCGCCCATGACGATCGCAAAGTATGCAGACAGACCGTTGCGACTTACAACCTGGATGACCCGAATTCCCGGTGCGCAACGGCGCAAGGATTCCCCGGATGAGCACAAAGCGCTTATATCTGGCCGTCGTTCCGGCTTACAACGAGTCGGCCACGATCGCGACCGTCGTCGAAGCGCTTCGCCGGCACGCCACCGAGTTCGACACGCTTGTGATCGACGACGGTTCGACCGACGGGACGGATGCGCTCGCCTTCGGAGCGGGAGCGACTGTGCTCAAGCTGCCGTTCAACGTCGGCATCGGGGGAGCCGTACAAACCGGCTTTGTGTATGCACTCGAGCATGGCTATGACTTCGTGGCGCAGGTGGACGGGGACGGACAACACGACTCGGTGGAGCTGAAGCGACTCACCAGGACGATGGAGGAGCAGGCCGTCGACGTGGTATGTGGCTCTCGCTTCCTGACGCTAGACCAGCGCTACCCGGCACCGATCAGTCGCCGAACTGGCATCCACATCTTTTCCTTCCTGCTATCGCGGATCGTCGGAATGCGCGTGAGCGACCCAACCTCCGGGTTCCGGCTCTACAACCACCGGGCGATCGAGCTGTTCGCACACAGCTACCCGCACGACTATCCCGAGGTGGAGGCGGTGTTGATGCTTCACCGCCACCGCTTGCGCATGCAGGAGATCCCCGTGAGGATGTACAGCCGCGGCGGAGGCAGCTCCTCGATCAGCACCGGCAAGTCCGCCTATTACATGATCAAGGTGCTTCTTGCACTGTTTGTCGGGTTGGGGCGCCGCCGCCCGGTGGTCGATCTCGGCGACGGTGGCGCGTGAGCGTCAAGCTAGGCTGATTCGAGATGCAAGCACGAATCCAATTGGTGGCGATCGTAGGGGTGGCGACGCTGCTGCTGACGGTGCTCGAGATGGTGCGGCGACGCCAGCTGATGGAGCGCTACGCGCTGCTGTGGCTTTTGTCGGCCGCGGTACTGCTCGTCCTCGCGATATGGAGCGGCGCGCTTGCGAGGATCAGCCACGCCATTGGGGTCATATATCCCCCCAACGCCCTCTTCTTCATAGGGATGGGATTCATCCTGCTGCTGCTACTGCACTTCTCCTCGGCGGTGTCGCGGCTGAGCGACCAGAGCGAGACACTCGCGCAGCGTCAAGCCTTGCTCGAGGAGCGGCTGCGGCGCCAAGAGCATCTGAGCGGCGATCCCCAGGCAGAGGTCGCGGAGGAGCGCCGCGACGTGACCGCCGTACGCGAGAGCACCCGCGATAGAGCTAGGAGCGACCCCGTCGGGGGCGCCCGATCCTAGGCCGCCAAAGCAAGGATTGCAGGGCTAGCTCCAGGCGCGCGGGCAATGGCCGCCGGCCCCACCACATGCGATAGACGAGCTGGCCGGCGCGACCGAGGTCGGACTCTGCTTGCAATCGGCGCCGACTCGCGCTTGCGTAGAGCGCCGCGTGCTTGTCGCGCAGCCGCCGGAAAGTGGCGCGGTAGCGCCGCCGAGCATCTGGGTGCACCGAGGAGCCGTGGCGTCGATAGAGGAGGGTCACATGCTCCACACGCCGTCCATGCCAGCCGTGTTCGAGCGCGTGCAGCCATAGCTCCCAATCCTCATAACCCGCGAACGCCGGATCGTAGCCGCCGAGCGCCTGGAGCATCTCCCGGCGCATGAGAGCTGTGACACCGATGGTGTGGCGGAACAGCAGGCGATAGGGATCGTAAGCAGGCATCCTCACGACTCCCTCCCACGCTCCGAAGAAGCGCATGATCCCGTAGCTGAAGCCGAGTGCCGGCTCGGCGTCCAGCGGATCGCGCAATCGTCGCAACGCGTCAGGGACGAGTAGATCGTCCGCGTCGAGCGCCAGCGCATACGGCGTGCGAACCAGCCGCAGAGCGGCGTTGCGGGCTTCGGCCGCCCCCGCGTTCGCCTGCGCCAGCAGCTCCACACGCGGCGGCAGTCGGCGGAGCTCGGCGAGCGTCTGCGCGTCGGTGGACCCGTCGTCGACGACGATCACCCGCGGCTCGCCGCCCTCCTGCGCGAGCGCACTCTGCACGCTCTCGGCCAGGAAGGCACCATAGTTGTGGCACGCGATGACGACTGTGATGTCATCGTTCATGGCTCGGCGCGCGACTCAGCGGTTGGTAAGGACGG
>DATMPT010000026.1:0-3639 GCA_035567355.1 Solirubrobacteraceae bacterium | reverse complement strand
AGTTGAGCATGAGAGCACTTCGAGCGCTTGAACTCCGCGCTCGGCGAGCGTGGGCGCCACGAAGCGCAAGCAAGGACCGATCCGCGAGGATAGACCCGTGAGCTCCCTCTCACCCAACTCAAGCGACCACGACACAGCGCTCGTGATCGAGCAGATAGCCGCGCGAGCAAGCGCAGCCGGGCGCATTGCGCTCGATACCGAGTTCGTGGGTGAGGGCCGCTACCGCACATTGCTGTGCCTGATCCAGGTGGCCGTGGCAGATGGCCAGGGAAGCGAGCACCCTGAAGGCCACACCCGAAAGGGCGCAGGCCAGCAGATCGAGATCCTCGACCCACTCGTGCCCTCTGGGGTGCTTGTCGGCACCCTGGCGGGCAAGCCGCTGGCGCGCGTACTGGAAGACCCACAGATCGAGGTGGTTGTGCACGCCGGCCGCCAGGACATCGCGCTCCTGCGTCGCGCGCTTGAGTGCGATGTGCGAAACGTGTTCGATACGCAGGTCGCGGCTGGCTTCCTCGGGCTGCCCGCGCAATGTTCATACGACACCCTGCTGTCCGAGCTGCTCGGCGTGAGGCTCTCAAAGAGCGCGAGCTTTACGCGCTGGGATACACGCCCGCTCTCCGAGGAGCAGCTCTCATACGCGCGCGACGACGTGGTACACCTGACCGCGCTTGCCGCCGAGCTCGAGCGCCGTCTGGAGCAAGCAGGCCGCTTGCAGTGGGCGCGTGAGGAGTGTGAGTTTCTCGAGCGGATCAGCGACGAGCGCGACCTCGACGCCATCTTTGGACGCCTCCCACGCATCAGGGGTATGAGCGCCACCTCGCAAGGGGTCGCACGCGAGCTTGTGGCATGGCGCGAGCGCACCGCCGCCGAGCGCGACAGGCCCGTCCAAAGCGTGCTAGGCGATACCGCGCTGGTCGAGATAGCCAAGCGCAAGCCCTCCTCGCTGCGCAAGCTCGAGGAGATCCGTGGCGTGGGTCAAGGCAGCCTGCGAAAACGCGGTGAGGAGCTGCTCGCAGCGGTGCAGCAGGGCTTGCAGAGCCAGCACGAGCCGCTTGCGGGCGGACCGCGTCCGGTGCATCCCCGGCCGGAGGACGCGCCTCTGGTCGCTCTCTCGGAGGCGCTCGTGCGCTCGCGTGCACGCGAGGCGGACCTCGCATACGAGCTCCTCGCATCGCGCGCCGATTTGCAAGCGATCGTGGCGGGCGAGCGGACCGGCGAGTCGGCCGGCGTACGGACCTTGCGCGGCTGGCGGCGCGAGCTGGTTGGCGAGGATCTGCTTGCCCTCCTGGACGGCCATGTCTCACTTACGGTCAGAGACGGCGGCGTGCACGTTGGCGCCAAGCCGCAATCTCCATAGCCCGCCAATGCTGACGCGCATCTTCGCGGGCGGGTCCGAGGGACCTCCAGCCACCCCATGCGCACCTTGGCGCGCGTGGCGTTCTAGGAGTACTTATTCAATATGGTTGTAAACCGTAAACATCGGCATGTACATCGAGACGACGATGAAGCCGACGATTGAGCCGATGACAATGATCATGATCGGCTCGAGGATCGAGGTGAGCGCTTTGACCGAGGCTTCGACCTGGTCCTCGTAGAAGTCAGCGACCTTCGCGAGCATCGCGTCCAACGCGCCGGTCTCCTCGCCGACGCCGACCATGTGGGTCACCATCGTTGGGAAGATGGTCGTCTTTGAGAGCGGCTCGGCAAGCGTGCCGCCGCGCTTGACCGAGGCGATCACCCCGTCCATCGCCTCCTCGACGGCGACGTTGCCACCGGTCTTGCCGACGATCTCCAGGGCGAGCAGCAGCGGCACGCCGGCGCTCATCAACGAGGAGAGCGTGCGCGACCAGCGCGCTACGGCGACCTGCTGGACGATCGTGCCGATCTTCATCGGTACGCGCAGGCGGAAGCGGTCCCATTGCGGGCGTCCCCAAGAGGATTTCTTCCACTTGATGAAAGCGAACGCGGCGGCACCCGCCCCGGCGAACATCGCCCACCAGTAGCCAACGACGGCGTGTGACATCGCGACCGAGACCTGGGTGATCGCCGGTAGTTCACCGCCGAACTGCTTGAAGACGCCGGCAAACACGGGCACAAGGAACGCGACCAAAGCCATCATGACCCCCACTGCGAAGGTGATGACAAGCGTCGGGTAGATCATCGCCGAGCGAATCTGGCGCCGTAGAGAAGCTTCCTTCTCTAGCTGGTCGGCGACCTGCATGAGCGAGCCCTCCAACAGACCGCCGGCCTCGCCGGCGCGCGTCATCGCCACAAACAAGGGGTTGAACACCTTCGGGTGCGATTCCATCGCGCCCGAGAGCGAGAGACCTGCCTCGACATCCTTGCGCACTTGGATGACCGTTTCCTTGAGGAACTTGTTCTCTGTCTGTTCCTCGAGCACGTACAGTGCGCGCAGAATCGAAAGACCGGAGGAGATCATCGTGGCGAGCTGGCGCGAGAAGACCGCGAGCTCCCCGGCCTTGACCGACTTCATGAAGCTCAGCTCGATCTGGCGCGAGGCGTGCTTGTCGGCGATGTCGAGCACGATCATGCCGCGCGACTTCAGCTGGTTTGAGACAGCCTGCTTGGAGTCCGCGTCGATCTCACCCCGTGCCTTCACGCCGGCAAGGTCCATCGCCTTGAAGACGTAGGTGCTCACCTCATCCCACCTTTCGATCGGTTTGCGAGATTTGAGCGCTCATGCCGCCAACGAGCCCGCGCCGAGCAGTCTTCGCAGCTCCTCGGGAGCCTGAGAGCGCCCTTCGGCCTGCTTTTGGGAGATCTTGCCGGTACGCACGAGCGAGACCAGTGCGGCATCCATCGTCTGCATGCCCTGCGCAGAGCCGGTCTGCAATACCGAGTAGATCTGGTGGGTCTTGCCCTCGCGGATCAGGTTGCGCACGGCCGGGTTGGGCACGAGCACCTCACACGCGGCAACGCGTCCCGCGCCGTCGGCGGTGGGCAGGAGCTGCTGGGTGATGATGCCCTGCAAGGCGACCGACAGCTGCACGCGCACCTGACCCTGCTGCTCGGGCGGAAACACGTCGATGATGCGGTCGACCGTCTGGGCGGTGTCCTGGGTGTGCAGGGTGGCGAACACGAGGTGGCCGGTCTCAGCGGCCGTAAGCGCCGTTGAGATCGTCTCCAGGTCGCGCATCTCGCCGACGAGGATCACGTCGGGATCCTGGCGCAGGGCGGCCTTCAGGGCAGCCGCGAAGGACTGTGCGTCGGAGCCGAGCTCGCGCTGGTTGACCAGGCACTTCTTGTGGGCATGCAGGAACTCGATCGGGTCCTCGATCGTCATGATGTGCTCCTCGCGGGTCATGTTGATCTCGTCCAGCATCGCCGCGAGCGAGGTGGACTTGCCCGAGCCGGTGGGGCCGGTGACGAGCACGAAGCCGCGTGGCTTGCGCGTGAGCTCGTGGACCGTGGGAGGCAGCCCGAGCTGGTCGATCGAGGTCAGCTCGAAGGGGATCAGGCGAAACGCCGCGCCGATCGCGCCACGCTGGTAGTAGGCGTTGACACGAAAGCGGGCGTGGCCGGGGATCGAGTAGGCGAAGTCCAGCTGCCAGTCGGTCTCAAGGCGCTGACGCTGGGCGTTTGAGAGGATCGAGTAGACGATCTCCCGCGTGTCGGTGG